>JAADYV010000343.1 GCA_010092855.1 Chloroflexota bacterium
GTGGCACGGCTTGCGGCACAGCGGGCAGCAGGTACCGTTCGACTGGAGCACCTTCACACCCGACGGCAACCACATCGACATTGTCGCGCTGCCGGATAACACCTAGACCGGATGGTCCCCTATGGTCTGGCCTGCATCCTGGCTGAACCGTTATAATCAACGTGTCGGTACTGTCTGTTCCCGAATCCAGCGAACGAACAGCAAGACATTTTCCCAAAGGATATTATGGAAACCAGAGTACAGCTTACGTCGCAAGACCTCATTGCCCTGGAAGAACAGTATGGGGCGCACAACTATCACCCGCTTGATGTAGTGCTGAGTCATGGCGAGGGCGTTTGGGTGTGGGACGTGGAAGGCCAGCGCTATATGGACTGCCTGAGCGCCTACAGCGCCGTCAACCAGGGCCACGCCCATCCCCGCATTCGTCAGGCCCTGGTCGAGCAAGCCGAACGCCTACCTTTGACCAGCCGTGCCTTTCGCAACGACCAGCTTGGCCGCTTTTATCAAAGGCTCGCTACCCTGACCGGTTACGAGATGATTCTGCCCATGAACACCGGGGCAGAAGCCGTCGAGACGGCGCTCAAGGCCGCGCGCAAATGGGGCTACCAGGTCAAGGGCATCCCCGGCGCGGCGGAGATCATCACCTGCGACGGCAACTTCGCAGGACGCACGATCTCGATTATCAGCTTCAGCACGGAAGAACAGTACCGTGCGGGCTTTGGCCCCTTCACGCCTGGCTTCAAGACGGTACCGTATGGCGATGCCGCCGCCCTCGAAGCCGCGATCACGCCCGACACCGTCGCCTTTATGGTGGAACCCATCCAGGGCGAAGGCGGCGTGGTGGTTCCGACGGAGGGGTACTTGCGCCAGGTGCGCGACATTTGTGACAGGCACAACGTGCTGTTCATCGCCGACGAAATCCAGACCGGCCTGGGACGGACCGGAAAGCTGTTTGCGTGCGACCATGAGGACGTCAAACCCGACATGGTTACCATCGGCAAGGCGCTATCCGGCGGCTACTACCCCGTGTCGGCAGCCCTGTCCAGCACCGAAATTCTGGGGGTGTTCCAGCCCGGCGATCATGGCAGCACCTTTGGCGGGAACCCGCTGGGCGCAGCCGTGGCTCAGGCCGCGCTGGACGTGTTGGTCGAGGAAAACATGATCGAAAATGCTGCCGAAATGGGCGAATACTTCCAGGACCAACTGGCCGAGATCAACAGCCCGCACGTCAAGGAAGTGCGCGGCAAGGGACTGATGATCGGCGTGGAACTGCACGACGCTGCGGGTGGCGCGCGCCGCTTCTGCGAAGCGCTGCAAGACGCGGGCATCCTGGCCAAAGAAACCCACCACAACATCATTCGCTTTGCCCCACCACTGGTTATCTCGCGCGAGGATATTGACTGGGCACTGGAGCGCATCCGCCCCGTTCTGTTGATGGACTGATAGCTTTCGCGGATATTCAATAGTTGTGCGAGGGGATATCCAGCGTAGATATCCCCTCGATATTTTGCGCTGGAAGCCCCGGAATAGTTGACACCAGAACAAAAGTTCTATATAATCTGAACATCGTTGACACATATTTTGCCATTCATCACACCACACAAGGAGCAGGCACATGATCAAGCACATGCAGGTAGTACCCCTCAAGGTTCACGATCTCGACCGGGCATTGGCGTTTTATACTGAAAAAGTCGGGTTGGAAGTCGGCATGGACTTCACAATGGAAAACGGTTACCGGTGGCTGACGGTGAAGGTCCCCGGCACTGAATACCCGGAAATCGTGTTGATGCAAGCCGAAGAAGGCGAGGATATCAGCGGGCAAATGGGCGGTTTTGTCTTTCACAGCGACGACTGCGCGGCCACCCACCAGGAACTCGTAAAACGCGGCATCGAGTTCGCCGAAGGTCCTACCAAACAAATGTGGGGCATCCAGGCCCACTTTAAAGACCCGGATGGCAACGGGCACTTGATTGTGCAGCCGACGCCGATACCGGAGCAATAAGCTGCTTTCGAAGATCTAAATGCTACCGCCAGCCTGGTGACTGGCGGTATTTTTTTGAAGGGGAGGGGGATTCTCAATCAATTCACCAGTTCGCGGAGTTTTTCCAGGAACACCTGCGTCTTGATCGGCTTGGGGAAAAATGCATCAAAACCCGCTTCATAGGCTTTTTGCGCTACCTGGCCGGAATAGAACGCGGTGATAGCCACCACAGGCACCTCCACGAATTGGGGTCGGCTCCGAATCTCGACCAACAGGTCCCACCCATCTGGTCGGGGCATGGCCAGGTCGAGTACCACCAGGGTAGGATAAATGGCATTCAAGTGCATCAGGCCTTCTTCACCCGACGCCGCTTGAACCACCTTTGCCCCGTTTAAGGTCAGAATATCGTGGACCAGGAACAGGCTGTCGGGTTCATCGTCAACAAGCAGCACGGTCCAGTCAGCAATATCAGGCATGCATGTCCTCTCTCATGTTTGGGATGTTGACTCGTCTGAAGAATTCTGGCTGATGCTGTCTTGAATACCCCGTAACAGATCGCGCATCCGAAACGGCTTGGTAATGTAGCCATCGAACCCGGCTTCCTTGATCTGCTGGGCATCCGCCGGCATCGCCAGCGCTGTCAGCGCAATGATCGGCA
>JAADYV010000344.1 GCA_010092855.1 Chloroflexota bacterium
CCCCAGGGCAGCGACCGTCAGGCCCCATCGCTCGCCGGCCAGGGGAGACAGCAGCGGTACCAGCAAACTCAACACGGAACACACCACAAGGGGCAGCACCCCGCGCCACAACGCTAAATGGCGGTAGCGTAGCGCCGCCCACATCACGACCAATAGGGGAAACTGGCTGAACAGCAGCAAGCCAGCCGACAGTGGGATCGAAAACGCCGTCTGGCTCAAAATCCAATGCAGTCCATATCCGGTGCTGAGGGGATAGACCAGGGGATCAGCGTTGGCGGCCATGTCCCATACCAGTACTGCGTCCACACCGGCCATCAGCACACCGCCACCGAGTGACAGCCCGCGCCAATGCATGCCGGCCCACTGTTCGAAGTACAGGCCCAGGATAGCCAGTGGGAAAAAAACGAGGTAAATCCAACTGGACAACAAAACCAACGCTACAGCGGCGATCTCGGCGCTGCACAATTTGGCCGTTGTTCCCAATACCAAATAGGCCGCGGTAGCACCGGCCACAGCAACCAGATATATGGCCAGCGCATAGCTCGAAAGACCACGCGGCTGGCGCTGAACGATCATTGATGCCAGGGTAATATACAACGCAACTGGCAAGATCAACAGATAAGCCATGTTATTACAACCACAATCCCAGGCCCACACTCTCTAGTCTACACTATAGCATGCAACAGGGATAGAACAGCGCAAATTAGTACCTATGGCTGAGACTGTACCAGGCGTTTGGTTCTCCTGCTCGATCAGCGGTGATTGGCCGCTATCCGCCCGTAGGGAACTCACCAGTATCAGGCGGTGGCTCCTTGACGCACCGGTAGCCGTGGCGCGGGTTGCCGCCCCGGTTGATCGTGGTTTGTACCGCCCCGTTATAGGCCACATAGTAGGCGAAATCCGCGTCATCTGGATCGACATCGGCAGTCCAATAGTAGACCGGGGCCGTGTCCGGGGTCCACAGCGGCGTCTCCTTGTCGGGCAGACGGTCACAGTCCATCATGCCCGTATCCCCGTCCCACGCACACCCGGCGTTTTCGCCGTGCCGGACCAGCGAATGGACCACTTCCTCAGTGGTCGGCATCCGCCAGATGTCTTGTGGGGTGTCCATGAGTTCGGTGCCGTCAGCGTTGAGATAGGCGCACAGGCCGGTCTGGGCCATATCGCCGGCTGAAACGGTCCGGTCCAGGTCGTTTTTGTCGTCCAGGCCAATGGGTTCCAGCCCATACAAAGCCAGCATTTTCCACGATGGATAGCCGCCATAGTCTTGCAGCCAGTTCCAGCCGGGGCCTTCCGGGGCCCACATGAGCGTCACACCGTTCCCTCGGATCAGGCTTGTGCCGCGATAGCCGTCGTCTTCGCGCGTGAGCACTACCGGCAGGTAGTAGGTGGAAACGCCGACCGTAATGACCAGACACATGCCTACAATCAGCAGTAGAGTCGCGTGCCGTTGCCACCAATGCAGCGGCGGGATCCACGTCCGGCGGCGACGTCCCTCCAGCCAAAACAGCACTGCAATCAGGAACAGTGCGCCGCCCAATGTCAGGTAGACGAACATGTTGCGCAGCCCGACCAGCACACTGAATATCGTGAATCCCACCCAGGCCAGCAGCGCCAGCCCGCCGCCTGTGCGCGGCCACGTCACCGCGACCAGCGCGATCAGCAGGCAGGCGGTGCCCGGAATCAGGTAGGGTAGCCGGTTGTACCACGCGCCCCACCAGCCCTCGAAGTACATTTCGCCCATGCCCCAATACCACCAGAAGCCAGTGGAGACCAGGGCCAGAGCGCTGGCCAGCAAACCGGGCAAGCGCGATTGCCAGTCCATACGACAGGCGCGCTGTAATATCGGTGTGACACGCTGCATGGGCTTGCACCTCCTCGTTGCCGCTAGATTTGCCCGAACCTCTCTCCTTACCGGGCGAAATGCGCCACACACTCGATGTGGAAGGTCTGCGGGAACATATCGACGGGCTGCACCTCGACCAGCCGGTAGCCTTTGCCCGTCACCAGGCGCTTGGCATCACGCGCGAGCGTCGCCGGATCGCAGCTCACGTAAACCAGCGTCGCCGGCCCGATCTCGGCCAGGGCATCCAGCGCATCAACATGCAGACCGCTGCGCGGCGGGTCCAGCACCACGGCGTCGTAGGCTTCAGCCAGTTGGGGCAGCACATCCTCAACGCTGCCTTCGATCAGGTCCACGTTATCGAAGTCAGCCAGATTTTCGTCAGCATCGGTCACGGCGGGCGGATAGCTCTCAATGGCAGTGACCAGCGCCGCGCGTTCTGCCAGAAATGCCGTGAACAACCCTACCCCCGCGTACAGGTCCAGCACGCTCTCGTCCCCGCGCAGGTTCAGCCGGTCCAGCACCAGGTCAACCAGCGCTTCGGCCTGCGGCAGATTCACCTGGAAAAAGCCGCCCGCCGTCACCTGGAATTTGCGCCCGTGCACGGTGTAATACGTGTGGCTGTCGCCGATCAGGTTGACGGGCTCATTATCGCTCAGCAGCAGGTTGACCGAAGCAGATACATCCACCAGCAGTTCCGGGGCTAGGTCATCGTCGGTGCTCAGGATTACCATCAGGCCGCCGTCCGAGCCAACCTGGACTCGCACGCGCGTCACGCCAGGGATGTCCTCGAAATTCAATTCGTCCAGCAGATCGAGCAGTTCCGGGCGAATGATGTGGCACTCATCAATGGGGATCAAGGTTTCGTTGTCCGTGCCCACAAAACACAGCGCGCCGTCGTCGTCAACATGGAACGTGGCGTGTACGCGGTAGGCCCAGGGGTCCGGGCTGGGCAGCATGGGCAGCACGGGCGGATCGTCAAAGCCGCCGATGCGCACCATTTGGTCCACCACCACATCGCGCTTGAATTCCGGCTGGACGGCGTAGTCGATGTGCTGAAAGTGGCAGCCGCCACAGCGCCCCGGTCCGAAGTGGGAGCAGCGCGGATAGACGCGCACGCCGGAGGCTTCCAGCAGCGTCACGCCCTGCGCGAAGGCGTAGCGGTTGCGGTCATCGGTGATGCGCGCCAGAATGCGCTCGCCGGGGATGGTATAGGGCACAAAGATCGCGCGCCCGGCGTGCCGTCCGAGCGCGTTGCCGCCGTGCACCATTTCGTCCAATTCCAGCTCGATTACATCGGGTTCGATGGCGTCAAGATCACCAATGTCGTTGTCGTCGCCATCATAAACAGCTTCGGGTCCGTTTTCGGATTCGTTTGTCACAGGTTTTCCTTATCAGGTTGGTAGGCTGCCCACAGTATACCGCCATATTTTCGACTTGGGGACGGGAATCCGGTACAGTGTGGGCGGGAACTTCAATACGACCAGCTAGGTGGTGAAGTATGACGCAAGCAATTGATGCCATCGAGCGCGGCGATCTCGTCTCCGAGCACCCCTACCCCCGGCCCCTGGCGCGACGGTTAACGGCAGTGATGGTGCTGCTGGGTTTGGTGGGCGTCGGGCTGGGTATCATCGGGCTGCTGGTAGCCGGAATCGGGTTAGGGCTGCCGCTGCTGCCGCTGATGGCGATTTTCCTGGCGGTGCTGGCGCTGCCGCTGCTGCTGCTCACAGTGCTGCACCCGCATATCACCGTCTATGAACACGGGTTGTTGCTCCAGCCGCTGCTGTGGCCGGGCTGCTGGCTGCCCTGGGACGCCATCGCGCGTATCGAAGAACACACATTGATCCGGCGCGGCAAGGAAAAAGATCACCACCAGGACCACACCGGCGAGTTGATCGTGGTCGAGCAGGAACTGCCGCGCGTGTACGTGGCGGTCGGTATCATGGCCGGGCTGGGACTCAGCCGAGCTTTTGGCATCTCAACCTACGGGCACACCGATTACGCCAAGCTGCGCAGCGCGATTCACAAACACAAACCGCGCCGTACTGGCTCAATATAGAGTATCACAGCAATGTGTAGGCCAGCGCCAGTCCCAGCACAAAGAAGGCAACAAACAATAGCAGCAGCACCAAGGGCAGCGACCAACTGCGTGAGCCGCGCCGCGAGGCGACGACCGCCTGGGGCACGATCTGTGGGGCAGGGACGGGTTGCCGCGCAGCCATCGCCGCCAGCACATCCGCTTCGCCGCCTTTGGGGGGCAGCGGCGTGTGATCCGGTGCGGAACGGTAGACTGGCGGGGGAACGTCTAAATCTTCCGGCATAGGGATCGCGGGCTGCGGAACGGTGGGCTGGTTCTGGGCTGTCGGTTGCTGCTGCTGGTGGTGGAGTTCGATCAGGCGCGCGCGCGCTTTGGCATGGCGGGGATCGAGCTGGAGGACCGTTTCGAGCGCCTTGCGGCGTTCCACATCGTCCGGGGCGACAATGGCGTAATACCACCAGCCGGTGGGGTCTTTGGGCTTGACCTGGATCGCCCGGATGAAAAACTCGCGAGCATAGGCTGGATTTCCGGCTTTGGCCGCAACAACCCCTTTGTTGATGATACTAGCATAGGATTCAGACATCTCGTAACCTCGCTCTGACAGGCGCACACAGCCCCATTATACTCGATTCGCCCCGTGCGCCCACCACACATTTCCCGGCAGATCAATCAACGGATCAGGCGTTACTTTCCTCGTCGTCCAGGGCCGCGTCGAGACGGTCGAGGAATTCGCGTTTTTGGTCGCGAGTCAGGTTAAGCGTGGGGTCCTCGTGCCCGATCAGCTTATCGTAAGCCTTGCGCAGCAGGGCGGCGCTGCGGCTCCAGGCATGGTGCTGGACCACCCATCGACGACCATTCTCGGCCAGTTGCGCACCAAGGGCCGGATTTTCGAGCAGGTCGATGATCGCGTCGGCAAACGCACGCGGCGAATCGCGCAGCAGCATGTGCTCGCCATCCACCGCGTCCAACCCCTCCGCGCCGACAGTGGTGCTAATGACCGGGCAGCCACACGCCAGCGCCTCCATCAGCTTAAAACGCGTGCCGCTGCCGCTGCGCAAGGGGCACACAAACATCGCGCTGCCCCGCAAATAGGGCCGCGTATCCTCCACCAGCCCGGCGACGGTGACATTGGTGTCCGGATCGTCGTGCAAAGCCATGATCTCCGGGGGAGCATCTTTGCCCAACAGCACAAGCTGGAACTCCGGGTGCGCCTGGACCACCAGCGGCAGGATGTTCTCGGCAAAATAGAGCACGGCGTCGGTGTTGGGGAAATACTTGTAGTCGCCCATGTAGATCGCGGTGCGGCGGTCTCGCTCGATACCTGAATCCGGGTGGAAAAAGTCCACGTCTACGCCGTTGGGCGCGGGCGTCGTTGGCACGCCGGGCGTCGCGCGCTTGATCGTTGCGGCATCCACGTCGGACATGGTGCCGACAACGGTGGCCTCGCTCCAGGCGCGCGGCTCCCATGCACGCATCTTGAGCGCTTCGAGCGCAATGCCGGGCCGCGTGATCCAGGGTTGGGCGACGCGCGCGTGCCGCCACCACGCGACATACTCGATAG
>JAADYV010000044.1 GCA_010092855.1 Chloroflexota bacterium
AGCTCGAAGCGCTCGATAGTCTCCGCGACCGTGAAGACTTCGCGGTCCTCCCCGAAGCTCCAGCCGATGTTGGTCAGGAAGTTGACAATCGCCGGGGGCAGGTAACCCGCCTCGCGGAACTCGTGCAGCAGCACCGGCACCTTGCGCCCATCTTCCGTGAAGCCGGCGCTGCGCTTGGAGAGCTTGCCCTTGCCGCTCGGATTCAGGATCACGGGCAGGTGCGCGATCTGCGGCATTTCCCACCCGAAGCCGTCGTACAGGTTCTTGTGCACCGGGGCGGAACTGATCCATTCCTCGGCGCGCAGAATGTGGCTGATCGCCATGAAGTGATCGTCCACCACGTTGGCCAGGTGATAGGTTGGGAAGCCGTCCGACTTGAGCAACACCAGGTCGTTGAGTTGCACATTATCGAAGGTGATGTCGCCCCGGATCAGGTCATGGACGGTCGTTTCGCCTTCCAGCGGCATCTTGAAGCGGACCACGTACTCGCCGCCGGTTTCAGCGTGCAGCCGCTCCTGTTCTTCCGGGGAGAGATCGCGGCAGTGGCGATCATAGCCCAGCGGCTGTTTGTTGGCCTGCTGCTGCTCGCGGACCTCCGCCAACCGTTCCGCCGTGCAATAACAGCGGTAGGCGTGCCCCTGCTCGACCAGCCAGTCCGCCCATTCGCGGTAGAGTGCCGTCCGCTCGGATTGGACATACGGCCCATAATCGCCGCCCACCTCCGGACCTTCGTCCCAATCCATACCCAGCCAGCGCAGCCCCTGCGTGATCAACTCCACCGAGCCTTCGACATAACGCTTCTGGTCGGTGTCTTCGATGCGCAGGATGAACGCTCCGCCATGATGCCGGGCAAACAGCCAGTTGAACAACGCCGTGCGAATCCCGCCGATGTGGACGGGTCCGGTCGGGCTGGGTGCAAAACGCACGCGAACGGGTTTACCACTCGATTCTGTCACTGCATATTCTCCTTAAGCGCTGTGGCTCTGGTGCGGCACGGAGATTATAACAGAGGGCCGGGCGGGTTTAAACCGGGAATCACTCCGGGAATATATCACGCACGGGGATGGACAGGCCCGGCAGCACCGCGCCGCCGTCCAGCGTATCGTCCAGGCCATAGCGCCGACCGGGTTGGCCGGGCAGATGCACCTCGACCTGCTGGCGCTCCGGGTCCACTACCCAGACAGTGGTGCTCGCCGCAAGGTAGTTACTGATCTTCAGGCGCATGTCGCTGTCGTCATTCGAGGGCGATAGCACTTCGACCGCCAGATCAGGCGGCGTGGGGTTGTATGGTTCGCGGGAGGGGGCGGGCTGGCGCTGGCGAGAAATGTAGGCCACGTCGGGAATGTAACGCTCGCTGCCGATCTCGTAGCCACCGTCGGCCCCGGTCACAAATCCGGCGTCCAGGCGCTTGACCGCCATCCCAATCTCGACCAGCAGCCGCGCCGCCACCGCCGACGAATAGTTATTCGACACCACTTCGACAATCTCCCCCCCGATCAACTCAAACTGCCGGTCGCCATGTTCCGGCTGCTGGACGAAACGCTCAAACGCCTCGATACTCACGCGGGTGCGGGTTCCCATCATTCACGCTCCATAACCTGTCCTGCCCCTATTGTACCGGCTAGAAACAGTTTCAGCACGCCCGGCAACCCACACCGGGCGCACGTCAAACCACGTAAGAGCACGTCGAACGGGCAGAAAAAACGACCTACCCCGCGATGGTCAGCAGCGTGCGCAGCGCGGGATACCATACCCGGCTGGCGCTGCCCGCGTAGCCTACGTAAGCGACGGTGAGCACCTGGTCGCCGTCCTGGAGCGCGAAAAAGCCGCCAATTCCGCTGCCCTCTTCCGGCGCGGCATACGTCACCTGCACGACCGCCTGCCCCTCGACGGTGAACGTCACCGGATCGGAGGCTTCGCTATCGACGTATTCCGACCACACGGCCAGGCTGCCCTCGCCCACGTCTCCGCCCTCAAACGCCGTCACAACCAGGCTGAACTCGCCCTCCGCCAGGTCAACGGTCGGGGCCGCCGTCTCGGCGCTGGTGAGGAACAGCAGCGCGCCTTCTTCGACCGCCTGCCAGCCAGTCAGATGCGGCACGGTGACGCCCAGCGCTTCCGAGTCGAACTCGACATTCAAGCCGGGTGAATAACCAATTGACAGTACCAACTCGGTCAGTTCGTCGGCCTGGTCCGCGTATTCGGTAGGCGTGGCGGCAATGATCGCGTAGCTGTAGACTCCAGGAGCCAGCAAAAACATCAGCGTACCATAGTCCCAGCCATCATCACTGGTGACCATCGACGCGACCTCGATCCCGTTTACAGTATCTACTGTTGCGGTAGTGTCCTCCACCACGTCCGCCAGCATCAAGCCATTGACGATATTCAGCATGTCGTCCAGCGAGTCGGAGGAATTGATGCCCAGGTCCGACAGTTCATTCAGCGCCACCGGCACCAGCGCGATCTTGACCATGCCCGGCTCGTCACCGGAGGTCGCATCATAAGCCGCCGGGCTGCTGGCCAGCCCCAGGAAGGTCCCCTCGTCCGCCGCCTGCCAACCTTCCGGCAAGAAGAGCGCATACACGCCATCGTCGGCAGTCACAAACAACTCGACCCCGTCCTCGTCGCCATCCTGGGCATGCGTGCCCGCCAACGGCACCAGCAGCGCCAGAACCATGATCATCACCAAAAGCAACCTTCGCATGTGTTTCTCTCCTGTTGAGTGTGCATTCGCATTGCGGGCGATGATACCCGGTTGGCGACCGTCCGGCAATTGCCCCACCCACAACCGCACGCTACCATGGGCGAGGCGATTACGTAGATCAGGATATCACGCCGTCGGCACCGAACACGCGCCTTTCTCGCGGGGTCAGCACCGCCGCCACCACGATGCAAATATAGGCCTGCGCGAAACGGTTAGCGAAGAGGTGGTGTTGATTCAGTCATGGGTGCTACAATGGGGGCAGAGTGCCAGGGGGAAAATATGAAATTGGTCGAGCACAACCCAAACCGGCTGGTGTACTATGAACGCAGTCGCAAACCGCTATATGGCATCATCATCGCGGGGGCGATAGCGGCGCTGGCTCTGTGGAGCGGGCTGGACTACCTGTGGCGTGGCAAATTGCTGACCGGGCTGGGGATTGTGGTCTTGATCGGCGGGCCGCTGGCGTATGCGATCTACCACCTCAGCCAGCAAGACCGCGCGCTGACCGTTACCTTCGACCGGGGCAAACAGACCGTCACGCTGGAACACCGCCCCTGGGCACGCTCCGCCACCGAGCAGCACCCCTTCTCTCAGATTGCCGGGGCGCGCGTGGAGGAGAACGACGTGGGCGGCACCCCCTGCTACGGCGTGGTGCTGGAGCTGACCAGCGGCGAAGAGGTCGAACTGGCGACCGAGTATTCCACCAATGCGCAGATCGCGTTCCAGAACATGGCCCAGCAGATCAGCGACTTTATCACCGGCAGCGCTTGAGTACGCGATTCACCGCCCCATGCTAGCCCATCTCCTTGAGCGCCGCGCGCACCGTCACCATGTAAGCCTCGAACCGGTCGCGGCGGATGCTGTGCCCGGCCTCGTCGATGCACACCGACCGCCCCGAACGTGCCAGCGACACGATTTCAGCGCTAACGTCGGGTGTCACCACTGCGCCGCGTTCCGGGTTGGCCGTGATCAGCAGCAGCGGGCACACAATGCACGGCACGATCTCACGCCAGCCGCCCATCGTTTCGATAAACCGCGCCACCTGGGAACTCACGCGCGGTTTGGCATTCGCCCAAACCTCGTAATCCGCGTCGTTCCAATCCGGTTCTTCGAGACGCTGTTTTTCGATCAGCTGCGCCTGGGTAAGCGTATGATCTTGCCGAATGCCGGTTTCCCATTCGCCGCAGAGTTCGGCGCGCTCCGCAGACGTGAAGTCTTGCGCCATCCAGGGCGGGTCTTCGAGAATCACGCCGCGCACACGGTCCGGGTACGTGGCCGCAACGTGCGCCGCCACCTCCGCCCCCATCGAGTGCCCCAACAGCACCGGGCGATCCAGGCCCAGCGCGTCGATCACGCCCACCACGTCCGCCGCGTGATCAGTCGACGCATAGCCGGTTTCTGGCTTGTCGGAAAAACCATGTCCACGCGCGTCAATCAGAACCACGTCGCAGGTTGTCTCAAGCTCCTGCGCCACGCGCGTCCAGCACAGGGCGTCATCGGTGATGCCGTGCAGCAGCACCAGCGGCAACCCCGGCCTGCCCGTGCGGTAGACGTTCAGGTAAATGCCATTGCTTGCGACCAGTTGCTTGTCCCAGCCCATTATTCGCGCTCCTTGTGTGCCGATAGCGCCACCTGGCCCGTCTGCCCGTTGACCACCACCTGGCGCGCCGCGCCATCCCCATCACCCAGCCGCCCGATCCACACTGGCAGCAGCCCCAGGCGGTAGCTCATGTAGCGCGTGCCTGCTTCCGTGCGCAGCCGCCCACCGCCCCACCCCCGTTCATCGTAGCGCTCGTACCAACTGCGCGTGGTCGGGCGCAGCGTCGATAGCACGGGACGCGCATCCTGTTCGGCGTGCTGGCGCAGTATGGGCTGCACGTCCATCGCTGCCCGGTCCACGTCGACGGTGTACAACTCTGCCGGATGCGACACCAGCAAACGCGGGTCATAGTCCACGCCGCGTTGCAGGTCATACGGCTCAAGCTGGCGCACCAGTTCGGCGGGCAGCGCTTCCGCCGCCGGAAACAACACATCACCCACCAGCACCGGATGCTGGCCCCGGTCGCGCGCATTGGGGATCGACCAGTGCACCGTCATCTGCGCATCAAACACCCAGAACGGCAGGAATACCGGGTGCAGTTCGACGTGCTCACCCACATCCGACAGCAGCCGCGCCACCCCCCGGAATCCGCCGCGCAGCCGGTGGCGCACCATCACCCGCACATTGGCCTCGTCCAACGCAAAGGGAAGGATAAAATCTGGCTGCTGGAAGCGCAGATACACGCCCTCTTGCAGCACCTGCTGCGAGGTGCAGAAACGGCACGTATTGGTCAGCGTGCGGCGGGAGAGCGTGGTGATCGCGCCGCATTCGCCGCAGCGCAGCCACCGCTTACCGATGTTCCAGGGGCGTTCCTGAAATTTGCGCGTTAGCAAGCCAACCGTCAGCGGCGTCTGCTGGCCGGAGCGCTCCATCTCGTCCACGTCGAGAATGCGGTGCCCGCACGACCGGCACATCACCTCGCCCTGCCCGGTATGGTAAGCAAGGTTGCCGCCGCAGCGCGGACACGCGATCCGCTTGACCATCTCCCGGCCGGGTTCAGGGCGCTCTCGCCCAAACACCCGGTCCACCTGCGCCAACCGGCCATCAAGCCGCAGCAGCGTTTCGAGCGCAAGCTGGTTGTTGGGATTGCAGGCCAGCGCCTGCTGAAGATACTCGCGCTGGGCAGGGGCGTCTTCGGCTAGACCCGCCATAAACAACCACACCTGGTCACTGAGCTTGTTGATTTCTAACGCCGCTTGCAGGGCCTCGCGCGCCGCGTCATGGTCGTCCCGCCGCAGCGCGATCAGGGCCGTGTCCAGGTGGCCCTCGAACCGCACGCGCTCATAGTCGTCCAACCCGGCCACGTAACCCAGCGAGAATCCGGCGGGCAGATCAATCGGCACCGGCGGCGGCGCGATGCGGCGGATGATGGCGTGGTCCGGCGTCGCCACCGCCCCGGATTCCCCGCCCCCGGCGGCTAGCTCTCGAAACGGCCCGAAGCCGCAAATCGTGCAGCGCAGCGTCTTCGGACCGGTGTATTCCAGATGTTGCGCACCGCAGCGTGGACAGTGCATGGCTTCTCCTGTCACCAATGACCGCTCTTACCCCCTCATTGTGGATGACTTTCCCTCGGCGCGCAATTGAGTCTCGCGCAGCGCGGCCACCCGCCCGTTCACCTGCCCGATCATCAGCCGGTAGGCCAGCAGTTTGGCCAGGTTGGGCCGGTTAGCGTATTTGTCGGAGGCATAGTAGTCCGCCGGGTCGCCCCATACGCCGTGATCATCCGTCACCGCGTCCATCTGCACAAACGCTTCGCGCTCCAGGTTGAGTTCGATGTTGCAGTTCCCATTCGGGCACGAGATCGAAAAGCCGGTGTCCCAGCCCCGCGCGCGCAGTTCGGTCAACCCTGCCAAAAAGAACGGCGCATCGTTGATGTAAGCATCGATACGCCGCCAGGAACCCGCTACCTGCACCTCCAGCCAGGAGTGCGAAACCTGGTCTGGCATCAGCCGGTACGCCAGCCCGGTGAACAGGCCGCGCTGGATCTCCTTTCGAATCAGTGAAAAATGCAGCCGCGCCGGGATATCGACGGCCTTGCACAGCGCCAGCAGCAGCGTGCCTTTGGTGTTGCACTGGCCCATCCCCAACCGGATCGTCTCAGAGGCCGGGACAAGGTCCCCCGCGCCGGGAAACCCGAACGCAATCTCGTCACGAACATAGTAGAACAGCGCGGACAGCTTGCCCTTGACGGTGGTTTCGCCGCGTGTCAGGCGCTGGGCCTTGTCGCGCACTAGCTGGTGATCGGCATCGGCCAGGCGTGGCGGTTGTGGCTTGCTCGTTGACATGAAAAAAGTCGCCTCCCCATCAGGATACAGTGGTTGCTATTGTGAACGACGGTCTGCTGCCGGGTATACCCCGACACACGGCACGGGCCGTATCACGCGCAAGGACACGACTCGCCTGGTATGTAGCTGTACAGCAGGGAAGAGCGCCCGCATTCCCGGCAGATTGAGGAACCGGTGGTCGCCCATCGGCGCACTAAAAAACTCCGTTTACACGAACTCCTGCACACGATGCCGCATCACGACGCTTTCCACCAGCCCGATACCTAGCAGCATCGTCAGCAGCGACGACCCGCCCGAACTCACAAACGGCAGTGTCAGCCCCGTCACCGGCAGGATACTCAGGTTCATGCCAATCGACACCATCGTCTGGAAAAAGATCATGCCCGCCACGCCGTAACAGATCAGGCTGCCCAACGGGTCAGCGGCCAGCCCTGCCGCGCGCAGACAGCGCAGCACCACGATGCCCATCAGCGCGATCACGATGGTTGCTCCAATAAAGCCGACTTCCTCCGCGATCACGCTGAAGATGAAGTCGGTGTGGCGCACGCGCAAGAACCGCCCCTGTGTCTGTGTGCCGTTGCCGTAGCCCTTGCCCATCATGCCGCCGGACCCGATCGTGATCAACGCCTGGTCGATGTTGTAGCGCGCGTCCTTGTTGTCGGGAATCCCGTTTTCGTTCTCGTCCTTGAATTCGCAGGTGGCGCGCACGTCGGGATCAGGGTCATCGTAGCAGCCTTCGCCGGTGTCGATGAAGGACGTGATGCGTTCGCGCTGGTAGTCCTCCATGTTAGTCCACAGCACCGGCGTCATAGCCAGCCCGACCACCACGAACAACCCCAGGTGTTGCAAGCGCAGCCCTGCCGCCCACACCATCACAAACCAGATGAACATGATCACGGTGGTGGTGCCCAGGTCTGGCTGAACAAACACCATGCCCGCCGGAATCGCGATGTGGACCAACGACAGCAGCACGGTTTGCAGGCGGCCCATCTGCTCGTAGCGGGTGGCCAGGAACTGCCCCAGCGTGATGATCAACAGCACCTTGCCCAGTTCGGAAGGCTGGACCTGCAAGCCGACGTTCAGCCAGCTTTGCGCCCCGGCAGCACCCACCACACCCAGCGCCGCCACCAGCCCCAATATGAACAGAATGAAGCCGTAGATAAAGCCGTGCAGACTGCCCAGCAAGCGGTAGTCCATCCCGGCCACTACAAAAACCACCACCATCCCGATGAGGGTAAACCTGATCTGCGATGGGACGCGGTTGATCAGGTCGGTATCAACGGCATCCAGCGTCGCGCTGCGAATGAACAGGATGCCGATAATGATCAGCAGTAACGTAATCCCTAACAGTACAAAGTCAAAGTCGCGCCACAGATTTGGCCTGGTTTGCATCCAATACGTCTCGTCACTCGGTCTGCGATAGCGGACAGCAGGCGTAACATAACCGCTCCCGCTGCCCGGTCCCCAGTTTACCCCGAACCCTGCCATTTGCTCAAGGCTTTTCCAGACACGATCAGGCACAACGCTTCGAACAGCCAACATTAAGATTGCACGCTCATCCACTGGTATAATAGGCAGCGTACACAAAATCATACTAAAGGAGCCTGAAGATGGCCGCGACAACAACTGATCCGCTCGTCTATTACGCCCTCCCCGGTCTGATGACCGATCCAGGCGACCACGCCGTCATGTTGAACGATCTGCCGTCCGGGATTCCTGCGCTGGTCCAGGTTGTGCAGAACAACCTCATTCATATCTGGTGGACGGAACGCTACGGGCTGCAACTGCCTGAAGAGCGGAAGCGAGAGGCGCAAATCCGCCGTTTCTCCACGATGCTGGCGTATATCAAGACCGTCGACGACCGCCCGCTGACCATCGCCCGTCCGATGGAGCAACGGCTGGTGCACAACTGCCGCCACTTCAGCGTGTTTTTGTGCGCACTGCTGCGGCACCAGGGCATCCCGGCCCGGCCACGCTGTGGCTTTGCGACCTATTTCGCGCCCAACCACCACGAAGATCACTGGGTCTGCGAGTATTGGGATGCCGGTCAGGGGCGCTGGGTGCTGGTCGATGCCCAGTTGGATGCGTTCCAGCAAAACGCGCTGAGCGTATCGTTTGATCCGCTGGATGTGCCCCGCGACCAGTTTCTCACGGGCGGGGTAGCATGGCAGATCTGCCGCCGGGATGAGGCTGATCCCAACACCTTTGGCATTTTCCATCTGAAAGGGATGTGGTTTGTCCAGGGCAACCTTGTGCGCGATCTGGCCGCCCTGAACCGCATGGAACTGCTCCCCTGGGACAATTGGGGAGTCATGGATGGCCCAGATGCCGATACCGAAGAAACACTGGCACTGATGGATCAAACTGCCGTCATCACCCTGGCTGACAATGGCTCGTTTGCCGAGATGCGCGCCTTTTATGAAGGCGATGAACGTTTGCGCGTGCCTGACGTGATCCGGTCCTACGTGGACGGAGCCACACCGCACAACGTAGACATCACCGCCAGGGAGATTCCGCCGATTCCCGCGTCCTAAGTGCGCGAGGTGCGTCTTCTAGCAGCAGCGAAATCCCGGTCCGGCCCCGGCCAGATCACGGGCTTACCGCGAACCCTGCAATTTGCTCAAGGAATTTCTGGCGCGGGCGTTGTTGGGATTGATGTCCAGCGCCCGCTGCAAGTATGCATAGGATTCCGACCGGTCGGTGGTCGAATAGGCCAGCCCCACCCAACCCCAGTCATTGTTGGGGTCCTGGACTGTCAGCATCTGGAACACAGCATATGCCTGGGCGAGGTCCCCGGCACGCAGCAGGTCCATGCCTTGCTGCAACAGGTCGGCGTTCGAGGCGGGCGGTGCCATGCTAGGCGCAGCGCTGATGGGTGGCGGCGCAGCGGGTGGCAGCGATGACGGCGACAGTGACGGCGACAGTGACGGCGACAGTGACGGCGCTGGCAAATCTGCTGTTGGCTGTGACGATATGGGTTGTGGCGCTGCCGGGTACGGGGCGGACGGTGGCGCTGCGGGGTATGGCGCGGGTGGCGGCGGAGGAGCAGGCGTGTAGGGCAGCGGAATGTAACCGCCGCGTGCCGGACGCATCCGCCGTCGACGTCGCTGGCGGTTGTACAACCACAGCCCGCCTCCACTGGCCAGCGCCGTCATGCCCGACATGGCCACCAGCGTGATCACGACCACGACCCCCACCGCTGGCCCGTCGTCCTCGCTTACGCTCGCGTCGCTATCGGCCCCGGCATTGTCATCCGTACCAGACTCCGCAGCGTCAGCTTCCGGATCGCCGACGCTGTCCAGGGTCCCTTCGTCGGTGCGGCTGTCTGCGACCTCGCTGGACAGACTGCCGGATGAACTATTGCCGGCAAGCGGCGGATGACCGGCCCCGCCGCTGTTTGCCGCGCCCAGTCCACCGACACCACCCACCGCGCCCGCGGTTTCGCCGGGCGTGGTGTTGGGCTGGTCGAACAGCGCGCCGAGTCGCCCGTCGCCGGTGTCGCCCGGTTGGATCGACAACCGCCCGTAAAGCAGCACAGCATCAACGGTGTCGATGCTATCTCCCTCATATTGATCATCGTAGTACCCGAGGTTAAAATACCAGCGTTCATCGCTCCCCGCGCGCTCGATGTAGGCTATTGGTGTACCGTCAAAATCGTAGCCGTACTGATTGTTCCACTCTTGATAAACCAGGCTGGTGGGAAACGTAATGGCACCGCAGTAATCTCCCTCCGAAGACAGGGACTGTGGCCCGGCTGCCACATACACCGGGCGTTCGCTACCTGCGGGGTCCGTGCCACAGTAGGCGCGGCTGGAGTCTACACCATCATCACTGACAAATGCTGCCAGATGGTCCAGATTAGACAGCGATGGTCCCAGGAATACCAGGCTTACCGGTGAAAAAACACCACTGACCACGTCCGGGCGACCAGGGACGCGCATCATTGGGGAATGCAGGTGATGGACCAGGATTTCCTGGGTAATGCGCTGCGAAAAAGGGTCAATAAACACCAGAAACGCATCTAACTCGATACCAGAGGACTGCGAATCGGATGAACTGTCGTCCGCATAATCATCACTGGAACCAATGCCCAAATCCATCCTCATCAGCCCGATTGTGCCGTCGGGCAACCACCTGGGTCCCCACCAGACCGTACTGCTACTGCCCAACAGCGGCATTTCGGTGGCGGAGTTGGCGTTGGCAGTATCAATCATCCACAACGATGTCTGCGGCTGCAAGATACCTTCGTAAGGAAATCTAAAGAGACTATTGTATAACACCGCCAGTCGCCGCCCATCTGGTGCCCATGCCAATTCTGGAAGACCCCAGCCGTCTGCTACCGTGAACTGAGTATGAATCCGAACCGTGCCGTCATCAACGTTCACCGTGCGCACTTCCCATAACATCACATCAGGATT
The DNA here is from genome assembly GCA_010092855.1 of Chloroflexota bacterium. Classification (GTDB taxonomy): domain Bacteria; phylum Chloroflexota; class Anaerolineae; order Aggregatilineales; family Aggregatilineaceae; genus TC-15. The sequence goes on from JAADYV010000044.1 coordinate 11,008, forward strand.
GGCATCGTCCAGGTTTTCTGCTGTCCACCAGCCCCAAAGATAGGCGATGTGTGCGCCATCAGATGACCACAGCGGATCAAGGATAACAGCATGATCGGCTTGCATCGGGATCACAATGCGTGGTAGTACGGCGGGATCATCCGATACGACAACCAGGCTGCCGTACAACCCCGAAAATTCCCTGTTCTCCTGGATTGGTGAAACGCCCTGCACATAAGCCAGCCGCGTGCCATCCGGGGACCATGTGGGCAATATATCCCATTCACCGTAAGTGATCTGGCGCTCGTCCGAGCCGTCGAGGTCGGCGGTCCAGATGGTGGCGAAGGTACCTGCATAGCGCGTGAAGGCCACTCGCCGGTTGGCGTTCGAGGTGCCTTGTGCTGTCGCCTGTGGAGGGTCCTGTGGCAGCGCGGCCAGCTCCACGCCAAGCAGCAGCACCAACACCATACCAAGTGAAAACAGTGTTCGTCGTCGCATACCGACTCTTCCCCATTACCGAAACCAGGCAGAAACCAGTCTTTCCTCATTCATTATATACGAATAAAAAAAGCGCAGCCGTGTGCCACGCTTTTTCATGATTTTTTCATGCAAGGGGACAGATCAGGGTTTCGCCTCGTCCTCGTCAGTTTTAGGCGGGGGCTTGTAGATGCGGTCCTGTTCCAGCGGCACATCGGCCACCAGGTACGTTTTGCGGTCGCGCTGTTCGAGCTTGATCGCCACTTCGGTCTCGTCGATTTCCAGGTACTTGCGGATCACCTGAATGATCTCGCCCTGCATCCGTTCCAGCTTATCCGGCGACAGATCACTCCGGTCCGTCACCAGGACCAGTTTCAGGCGCTCTCTGGCCAGTTCGGCACTGCTGGGGTCCCTGCGTCCAATTAAACGCTCCAAAAAGGAAGCCATCTGCCGCCCTCGCCTTCTACGTCGAATCCGATGAACCGAACATGCGGGCCAGGCGGCGCAGCACGCCCCCTTTTTGATCCAGGGAGATCAGCGGGACGTTCTCGCCGGTCACGCGGCGCGCAATGTTCAAAAAAGCTTCGCCCGCCGGGGTCTTGTGATCCTCCAGTGTGAGGGGAGTCCCCTTGTTGGACGAAATCAGGATTTCCTGGTCTTCGGGCACCACGCCCAACAGCCGGATCGACAGAATCTCCATGACGTCATTGACGGAGAGCATATCGCCCCGGCGCACCATCTCCGGTTTGACGCGGTTGATCATCAGGCTGACCGGGATACGGCGTTCCTCGGCTTCGATCAGGCCGATGATGCGGTCGGCGTCGCGCACCGCGGAAACTTCGGGGTTGGTGATGACGATGACCTCGTCAGCGGGAGCCAGCGCATTCCGGAACCCCCACTCGATTCCGGCAGGACTGTCGATCAGGATCAGGTCGTAGTCCTCGCGCAGTTGGTCCGTCAGCGCCACCATGTCCTGCGGGCTGACCGCGGTCTTGTCGCGCGTCTGGGCGGCGGGCAGCAGGTACAGGTCTGGCACCCGCTTGTCCTTGACCATCGCCTGCCGCAGCTTGCAGCGCCCCTCAACCACGTCCACCAGGTCGTAGACGATGCGGTTTTCCAGCCCCATCACTACATCGAGATTGCGCAGCCCGATGTCGGCGTCCACGCACACGACCTTTTTGTTCAGAGTGGCCAGCGACACGGCCAGGTTCGCCGTCGCCGTCGTCTTGCCGACGCCCCCCTTACCGGATGTTATGGTAATTACTCGCGCCCCCATGCGTTGCCTTTCTGTGTTGTATAGCAATCAGCTTGTCAGCCGTCGGCGAAAAAGCTCAGCCTGGCCGCAGTTGCTCCATGTCAATAGTGTTTTGTTCAAGTGTGCCCCGTTTCAGCCGATCATAAGCGGCTGGTTGTTTCATCTCCGGGTTCTCGCCTCGCAGCCACCGGCTGGAAATCACGTATCGTTTCACCGTTTTCCTTGAGACGCCAACGCTGCCGCGCTGATAGCTGACGGCTGATAGCTGACCGGCTGAAAGCTGCCTCACAATTCCCAGCTTTCGGCCTCAATGCGCCCGTTGCGCACCAGGGCCATTTCTGGCCGGGGCTTGCGGCGGCGTTCATCAGGCGAAATCGTGATGTAACCCGCGATGCGTAGTTGGGTCGGAGCCAGGTGCAGCGCACACACCACCGCGCCTTCGTCACCGTTGGCCCCGGCGTGGACCGTGCCGCGCAGATGCCCCCACACGATGATATCGCCATCGGCTACGATCATTGCGCCTGCGTTCACATCGCCCACCACGACCACGTGCCCATGACTGTGCACGGTGCGCCCGTTGCGCAGCGTGCGCTTGACCAGCACACCCGTCGTGCCGTGTTCCTCCGGGTCAATGGGCGGGGGGCGCAGCGACTGGACCGGTTCCAGCCCCTTGCCTTCCAGGTGCGCCAGCGCTTCGAGTTGCGTTTCCAGGCCCAGCTTGCGCGTTGACGCCTGCGTCATGGCACTGTTGCTCAGCACGGCCAGCAGCGTCACGTCCCGTTTGGCCAGCGCGGTCTGCAAATTGGCCAGTTCATGACGGCGCAACTCGCGCTCACCCAGCGACAGCGTCACCTGTGCGCCCCGGAAAAAGCTGCTCTGCGAGTCGATCAGGGTCATCAGGCGTGATGATAGCTCGGTCCAGCGGCCATCTGGTTTGACCGTGACCAGCAATCCTTGCTTGATGCCCTTGAGCGTAATCGAGTCGTCCATCGTACCTTTCCAGATCAGGCCGTGCTGGCATGTATGTTCACCAACACGCCAATCTCCGGTGAAAACGCCAACGTTGCCTGAATACAACTATACTCATTTTCCGCAGACATGCTAGGTTGCGGTGCCGGATTATTCCTGGCCAGCGCGGGTACGTTCGGCCATGATGAGGAAATAGTCCTCCAGAAAGGCGCGCACCACCGGCGCAGCGACTGCCGACCCCTCTTCGCCATTATACACAAAGGCCAGCACTACAATCTGTGGATTATCGTAGGGCGCGTATTCCACGTACCAGGCGTGGGCGGGCCACTGGCCGGGCTTGCATTTGTCGGCGGCAAAGGCCAGGTCGTCGCAATATTCCGCCGTGCCGGTTTTGCCCGCCGTCTCGACAAACGTCAGCGGCGGAGCCCAGGGCACCGACTGTTCCGACGACGTGCCCAACACCACCGCCTGCCGCATCCCGTACTGGATCAACTCCAGCGTCTCGGCAGTGGCGAAGGGCGGCTGGTACATTTCAGGGCGGTTGTTGTTCACGCTTTCGCGCCCCAGGCTCTCGTACTCCAGTTCATCGCATACATTGCCGTTGAAGGTGTAGTTATAGGGCACATTGACTGTATAGCGCACAAAATCCGTCACGTCGTCGGCAGGGTTAGGATCAATATCGACCAGACGGGAGTAGTTTCCCGGGTCGCAGGCATCCTCGGCATAGTAGGGGCTGTTTTCTTCACAAAGGCAGACCAGGCTGTTCGGTCCCTGGATCAGCATGTCTTCTTGCAGCAGCAAAACGACTTCTTCGCCCGGCTGGGGCACAATCGATCGCGCCACACGCGGCTCAAAGTCCAGGATGATGGTCCCATTGGCGTCCTGCAAATTCTGGACGATGGTCGGCTGGTAGAGCGTGCCGCCGTTGGCAACCGCCGCCACCGAGCTAAGCAACTGCAAGGGAGTAACTGTAACATAACCCTGGCCAAAAGCGGCGTTGTACGTGTCGCCCGTGGACCAGCTTTCGCCATACGTGCGGCGCTTCCACTGGCGTTCGGGCATCCGCCCTGCCAGTTCGCCCGGCAGCTCGCCCCCCAACTCTGACCCGATGCCAAAAGCGGTCGCCCAGCGGTACAGGTCGAATACGCCCAGCCCTCCCGCCCGCAGCGTAAGGGGACTGACATCCGGATTGCCGCCGCCCACCTGGTAGAAGTACACATCGCAGCTTTGGGCGATGCCTTCGATCAGGCTGACCTCGCGATGACCGTTGGGTTCCCAGCATACGAAGGTCTGGCTCTGGCGCTCATCACGCGGCGCATACAGGTTCGGCAGCTTGAGTTGACCGGCACAGTACAGGTTATCGTAGGGATCGATCACGTCTTCCTCGACCACGCCCGTCGCCGTGATCAGCTTCCACACCGACCCTGGCGGATAGAGTGCGCCAATCGCGTGGTTGACCAGCGGGCGCAGCGGGTCTTCCAGGATGCGGAAGTAATAGTCGGCGTCGATGCTGCGTGCAAAGCGGGTGTTGTCGTAGGGCGGCCAGCTCACCATCGCCAGGATTTCGCCATTACGCGGATCCATCGCAATCACCACGCCCTGCTCGATGACCTCGTAGTCCTCGTCCACAACCCCCTCTGCAGTGGCCTGTTCATTGTTTTCCTGCTTCATCCGTTCAAATTGGGCCTCTAGCGCTTCCTGGGCGGCTTGCTGCAATTCGACGTCAATCGTCAACTGGACGCTCAGTCCCGGCTCAAATTGCTGCGCTTCGCCAACCGGGTTGAGCAACTGCCCGGCGACATCCACTTCCCAGTATTGCTCGCCGCGCGTCCCGGCCATTTGCTCCTCGAAGTAGCGCTCGATCCCGGCATAACCAATGCGGTCGAAGGCTGGGTTATAGCCCAACTCGCGCAGCCGCAGCTCCTCTTCGGGACCAATTGGCCCCAGGTAGCCCACGATGTGCGCTGTCAGTTCCCCGGTGGGATAGCGCCGCACCGACGCCACCTGCCCTTCCACGCCGGGCAACAACTGCCGCTGCTCCTGAATAATCGCGAAAGTTGTGAAGGGAATGTCCTGGGCCACCAGCACCGGCTGGTAGGGCGCGATACCTCTGCCGATCTGGACCAGTTCTTCCAGGCTGATCTCGTTGGTGCGTCCAGCAGCGTCCGCGATGGCGCGCGTGGCGGGAATGTCCAGCAGCGCCGACAGCCGGTTGTACACTTCCAGCACTTCGTCGGGATCATCGGGCAGCAGCGCGGGGATGATGGCCACGTTGTAGGCCGGGTCATTGTTGGCCAGTGGCACACGGTTGCGGTCGTAGATTGCGCCGCGCGGCGCCGCCGACAGCACCAGTTGCAGCCGGTTTTCCTCCGCGTCTTCCACAAACTGCTCGCCGCGCCGGAACTGCAAATTGCCTAACTGGAAGACCAGCACGACCAGCGAAAACAATACCATCGACCGCGACAACACCAGTCGCCAGCCCTGAAAGGGAAGCATATGTCGATTATTCATAAGTCGCTACCTGTACACTCGCTTACAATAAAACGATAGTTGGTGGTTAGTTTTGGGTTAGACCGGGCAAAGCGCTTTCTTTCTCTATGTTTGCAGATTTACCCCTCCCCCTGGCCACCTCCCCGTAAACGGAGAGGGGGAATCGAGGTGAGGTTCAAGTCCCTCTCCGCGTGCGGGTCGAACCTGTGGTTCGCGGGATTGTAGGGAGGGGTAAACTAGCCAATCACCGACAACTGTTTCTACTCTAACCGGACACGGCGCGGCTGTAACCACAAATGTACCACACCCAACAGCCGGAAAATAGGCACGATCAGCACGGAATTATAGATCACAGTGGGCAATGTAACATAAAATAGCGCCTGGCCCAATGCAATGTCGATCCCGTCCAACTCCAGCACGATCAGCAGGCTGATGTGGTACAGGACTGTCCCGACCGCGGCCACCAGCGGCGGGATGATCAGGTTGCGGCGGTGCACATCGCCGAAGGTCGCGTCTGCGCCATAGGCCACCAACACCAACCCCAGCGCCGACGCCCCCAGCGGTGCCACCGACAGCATATCTTGCAGCACGCCGCCCACCACGGCCCAGAACAGCCCCTGGCGCACGTCGGCCAGCAGCGCCCACGACACCACCAGCATAAACACCAGGTCTGGCGCGCCATTGCCCAACCGGAACTCTGGCATGAGCGTGGTATTCAGCACCGCCGCGAAGATCAACAGCGGAATGCCGAGCGTGTTGCCCAGTTGCATTTACGGCGCTCCTGCCTCGTCGTCCTCTTCTTCCTCAAAGACCGAGACATCCACCGGCTCGAAGTTGGTGATCACCTGCACGATCTCCAGCCGGTCAAAGTCCACCAGGCTGCGCACGCGCGCCTGCTGCCACAGCTCGTTTTCGGCCAGCGACACGCTCATCACCTGCCCTACCACCAGGTCGGCGGGCAGTGACTGCCCCAGGCCGTTGGTCAAGACCAGGTCGCCCTCGCCCACTACCGCATCCACCGGAATATAGGACATCACCAGGTCACCCGTGAACTGGCCGACGACCAGCCCATCTTCGCGCACGTCCTCCATTTCCGGCTCCTCAGCTTCAGCAGCGGGATTGGCAGGCGTAGCGCCGGGGTCACCGGGCGCGGCATCCGGCCCTGGCTCAATTACCGGGCTGACAGGCACCAGCAGGCCAGAGGGAGTCAGTTCGCGTTCGGAGCGGATGCTGGCGTTGATGCTGCTGTTGGGATCGGGCAGCAGCAGCACTTCCGCACCGGTGGCCGACACCTTGACCACGCGCCCTACCAGCCCCAATTCCGTGACCACCGGGTCGAGCACCTCAACGCCGTCACGCCGCCCGCAGTCAAGCTGGATCGCGCGCACAAAGCCGGTGCTGTCCAGGCCGATCACGTTGCAGGTGACATACTCGCGGTCTTCCGGCCCAAAGCGGTCATATTCCAGCAGCGCGGCCAGCCGGTCATAGTCCGCGCCTTTTTCGCGCAGTTCGGCCAGTTCCGCCTGGTAGACGGCCAGCGCTTCTTCCAGGTCGGCATTGCGCTCGCGCAGCTCGCGGAACTCGGCCACGTCATCGACAAAGCCGCTGACGCCGCGTGTGGTCCGGCCTGTCAAGCGCTGCACGACACTCAGCGGCACCGATCCCGCGCTTTCCAGCGGTCCCAACGTGCCGCGTATGCTCAGGAAGATCAGCGTTACGACGATCACCAGCGTCATCGCAAATACAAAGACGCGGCTGCCTCGCATGGAGGTTACTCCTCATGAAAATAAGCGGTCAGCTATCAGCATATCAGCCATCAGCGGTCGGCACTCAGCCTTCAGCTAAAACAGCCGCTGATTGTTCCGTTTAACAAGTCGCCCCGA
>JAADYV010000045.1 GCA_010092855.1 Chloroflexota bacterium
CCGGACGTGGTTGGCCCAGATTCCGGCCAGCGGACCGCGCTTGATATGCCTGCCGAACAGCCTTTCGAGCGTTTTGTTGATCGGGTCCCACCAGAAGGGGTAATCGGCGTGGGGCACGGTGATGGCCACCACCCCACCCGGCTTGAGCACGCGCCGCACCTCGCGCAGCCCGGCCACGTCATCCTCAATGTGCTCCAGGATTTCGGACAGGATCACGGCGTCGAAGTAATCATCCGGGAACGGCAGGTGATAGATGTTGCCCTGCACCAGCGTCACATCCGGCAGGTGGCCGACATTGGCCTGCGCCTTGCGGATAATGTCGCTTTCCAGTTCCAGCCCGACCAGCGTACAGTTGCTGACGTGGCGGTACATGTTCAGGTAGAAGCCGCGCCCGCACGCGCAGTCGAGAATGCGTGCGTCGTCGGTGGGCGGCACCCACTCGAACACGGTCTGCACCCGCTTCTTGAAGGACATATCCGCTTCGTTGCGGGTCATGCGTTGGATGGTGTCTTGATCAACAGTCATAAGCTACTTTTTTATCTGGCTTACACAAGCCCCTATGTTCGGCGGCCTAGTATATACCACAATGGCCCGTCGTGTCAGTCCGAGTCTGGTACGGAGTTTTCCCCTACCCGTAAACGGCTAGGCACTGCCCCATATCTTGCTGCCCGATTAGCTCTATCATATAGAAAGCATTGCGCCCCATACGCTGCGGGCTCAAAGCGCCGCAGCTACGTAGAATGGAAGTCTGCTGAAGCGACTCTTTTGTCTTTGCTCACCAACATGTTCTCCAATGTAGCCTGTGCGCTTTCAGTAGCGAAGCGGCTTGAGCCACAGGCGGCGCTGCGCCGCGCTCTTCCCTGCCCGACAAACGTGCATTCGCAGTCTCACGGGGTCAAGGGTGAGGGGTAAACCTGAATGCAGCCTGCAAATCCCGGCGTCAGTCTGCGTTTTGTTCCGATTCGGCCAGTACCGCGCGCAGCCCTTCGATCAGGCGTTCCTTTTCCGCGTCGGAGAGCCGCGCCTCCCGGCTGCCAAGTGTGTATGTCCAGGGCGGCATCAGCCCCTTGTCTATCTGGTTCTCGATCTCGTCGAGGGAAGCCGGAGCATCTTCCCAATCCGAGAAGTTCATGGCCGCGCGCCCTTCGCGCACCTCGTTCCAGATGTACAGCCGCATCGGGGCCACCTGCGCATACCAGGGCCAGTCAGTTTCGTGGCTGTGGCAGTCGAAGCACGCATCGACGGCCAATTCGCGTACCTCTGGCGGCGCAGCGGACCAGTCCGGCTCATTCACCACGCGCGGATTGTCCATCTCCAGCGGGATGAGCTGCACCACCAGCCACAGCACAAATATAACCACGCCCGCCGCCAACAGCGGCCTGCGCCATTCGCGGCGTCTGTTGTGGCGCAAATCCTGTTCGAGCTGCCGCAGGCGTTCCTGCCGGGTCTGCTCGATCCGCTCTTGAGCGGCCCGCTTTTGAGCGACCCGGTCATCCTGGGTGGGTTGATCGTGTGTTTCGTGTTCGGCTGCCATGAATTCCCAATAATTATGATCAACAGTTGCCAGATTACCGCCCGGCGGCGAGACGCAAGTGCAGCTCGTAGGTGTCCACCGTCGTCGTGAAGTTGAACACGCGCTCGATCTCGTCGCGGGACTTGATGTACTGCTGCGGGTTTTGCAGCACCTCGACGGCGGCGCGCCCCATCGCGGCATGATCCCCGCGCGGCACCACCTGCCCCATGCCGGTTTCCGTGACCGGGACACGCCCACCGGGGGTATCGGTCATGATCACGGGTGTGCCGCACAGCATCGCCTCGACCTGCACCAGCGCGAAACATTCCGTATCACTCGGCAATACCAAAACGTCACACGCCGCAAAAAAGTTCGCCATCGCCTGCATACTGGTCAGCTTGCCCAGGAACACCAACTGCTCGGCATACTGCTGGACCAGCGGCTGGTGGCGTTCCCAGGTGTCCTCATACTTGATATCGTATTCCCCGGCGAAGACCACGCGCGCGGTAGGATACGTCTGGTTGATCACTTCTAATGACCGGATCAGCAGGTCCGGGCGTTTCTCGTGCACAAAGCGCCCGGCATAGCCCAGGATCGGGCCGCCATCCCGCCCCCACAGCGCGCGAAGTTCGGCCACCCGGTCAGCGTCGGGTTCCGGCACCAGGATCGGCGGGTAGTTGACCGTGACGCGCTCGATAAACGGCTGCAAATAGTAACTGTGGTCGGCGTAGTCCTGGCTGTAGGCGATCAGGCGCGAGGCACGCCGGGCCATGAACGCATAGTTGACATACGTGAACCAGCGGATGAAGCGGTTTTTCAGGCCAGGCGGCAGAATCAAATCGCCGTGATGGGTGGCGACCAGGCCCTTGCCCGCTGTCCGCGCCAGCACCGCCAGCAGCGCTGTTTCCAGCATGGGTGTGTGCAGCCACACCACGTCGTGCGCGCGGATGAGGCCCCACGCGGCCCAGGGATAGGCGGGCATCACCATGCCCCGGCTGACCTTGATCGGGGCCCACAAGCGCACCAGCCGCACCCCGTTGATCGTCTCGTCGCGTGGGAGGTCGATGCTGTGGCGCGCCGTCAGGATGGTGACTTCGTGCCCGCGCCGGACCAGTTCTTCGGCCACGCGCTGGACGTGAATCGGGACGCCCGTCCGGTGTGGCAGGTAATATTGCAGCGCGACCAGGATGCGCAGCGGTTTGGAGTCAGAGGCAAATTCGGTCATATCGTTCCGGTCAGATTCAGATAATTTCAGTCACGGTTTCGGGAGCAGAGTCCGGTTGTTCTTTGCGCAGATGCTGCGCAGCCTGGGTCACATCGCCCAACCGCACATCTTCCGCCCACAGCCCGACCAGTCCCATCGAAATATAGGTCACCAGGTTAACAACGTGAATCAGCAGCGCGAACGCCACTGACGGGGCCGCCGTCGCTTCATCGACCAGGCCCGCCGCCGCCAGCCCAAACGCGACCGCCGCCTCGAACGGGCCGAGGTTGCCTGGCACCGCCGGCACAGCCACCACGAATGACGCCAGCGCGATCATGGCCATCGACGCGGCCCAGGTTGGCTCGTCGAAGATGGCGAATAGCAGCACATACCCCGCGATCACCGACACAGTCCAGCCCACCGCCGTCCACCACACGGCCAGCA
>JAADYV010000345.1 GCA_010092855.1 Chloroflexota bacterium
GGGCGGCATCAATTTTGTCTTCGCTTTCCCACGCATCCCGAATGGTTTTGACCTCGTCTTCGGCGAGGAAGTCCATTTCCAGCGCGATCTGTTCTGCCGTTGGTTCGGAACCCAGGTCCTGGATCAGGTCGCGCTGCACACGCATCAACCGGTTGATGGTTTCGACCATGTGTACCGGAATGCGGATGGTGCGTGCCTGGTCGGCAATAGCGCGGCTGATGGCTTGCCGAATCCACCAGGTAGCATAGGTGCTGAACTTAAAACCCTTTGTGTGGTCGAATTTTTCGACCGCGCGCAGCAGTCCAATGTTGCCCTCCTGGATCAGGTCCAGGAAGTTAATACCGCGTCCCATATAGCGCTTGGCGACACTGACTACCAGGCGTAGATTGGCGCGTGTCAGGGCTTCGGCGGCCTGCGGACTGCGCATCTCGGCCTGGAAGAACTCATCTTCGATCAGGTTGTTCATCGCATCCCAATCGCTGCGCAGCCACTCCCGGACTGTGTCATGATCCGGCCAATTGTGCTGTTCAAAATAGGCCGTCTGCAACCGTTGCTGCAACCGTTCAGGAATCAGGTACAGCGCCTGGAAAACTTCGAACAACCCACACGCCACCTTGTTCCACCGGTCATCGCGTCCCCATTCACCCTGTTCCAGGTACAGGCGAATATAGGACGGGTCCTGTCCATTCCAGGAGCGACGCAGGTTTTGTACCTCAGTAATCAACAGGTCCACTGCCGGACGTTCCACACCCAACTCGGAGATAGCGGCCACAACCTCGTCCCAGTGGAGCACCAGGTGGTCGTAGATGGCCAGCAGAATGTCACACGAGTCGGGGAGCGGGAAATCATGCTCGCGGGCCTCATCCTGCAACCGCCGGGTCGTCACTTGCAGCAAGTTATAGGCCGCGATCTGGGACGACAGCCAGGTCTCCCGATCCGGATCAAGTAATTGGACCTGCCCAATTTCTTTCAGATACATCCGCACCGGGTCGTCAGCCAGGGCAGCCGCATCGAGACGTGGGATCTCTATCCCATTATAGGGACCTTCATACTCTTCATTGTCCAGGGTGTAGCTGGAATCATTGGTATCCGTGATGATTTCTACCCCCAGTTCGTCTAGCTGGTCGAAAAGCGCCTGGGCGTCTTCGCCATCCGGGTCATCAAACAGGGCCAGAATCTCGCTTTCATCGAGTTGCTTTTCTCGACGCCCTTTAGCCAGTAGCGCCTCAATCGAGGCCGCTGTATCTGTTTTTCGTTTCGCGTTTTGATGGTCAGCCATGACAAAAAAGACCCGTCTATCAACTATTACGAGCAAAACTCTTCATCTGCTGCAGAGCTTTGTTAATTACTTTACGGGCCAGCGCATTGGCTCTAACTGTGACGTGATAGCGCTGATCTGTCAAGTCACTGGCATCTTGCTGGAGAAAGTATAGCTCGTGCGATTCGCGTTCCAGGCGGCTTTGGCGCAGCGCGAGCGCATCCTGAATGAACAATTCCGTATCCGGCTGCCGCAGTGTATTGACACGCGCCTGGTCACGCAATATCGACTCCAGCTCCGTTGCCAACACCCCCGGCAATTCCTGGCGAAACGCCTCGAGCACTGTTATTTGTAGATCGTCGATAACGCTCACCAGTTCTGGTTGTAAATGATCGTGCAAATAATCCAACGGGTCAAGGTCGTCTTGGTACAGCGATTCTTCGATAGCACGAAAAATCGCCTGAAAATCAGGCCGCGAGAAGTCCTGTGCGCACAATGGAGCCAATACCTGATCCAGCACAATGTCATCCGCGCGCAGTTCGCGGAACTTCCGGTTGGCCGCAAACAGGCGCTTTGGCTGTTCCAACAGCAGCCGCAGGCAAAAGGCTTCGCGCAAGTCGGACTGCCCTGGCGGACCACCGACTGCCGGGGGCGCAACTTGCGCCGTTCGCCCCGCCAGGCGACGTTGGTCGCGCATACTGGGTAGGGCGCGGGTTTGTGCCGCTTGCCGCCGCTGCGTCCATTGGATCAAGGTCCGTTCATCGATACGCACCTGTCGCGCTAACGTCTGGATATTACCATTACGCTGCAAATCGCTTTCGGTTGCTGTCAGGATGGGCAGCAGCAGCCGCGCCGCAGCCTCTCGTTCGTGATACGAGGCGTCTGGGGATAAATGTGCAGTCCCCTGCTGGATGACGTAGTTGGCGACCGGGATCGCGCGTTCAATAAGCCGGCCCCAGGCATCCGGGTCCTCGCGGATCAGGTCGTCGGGGTCCTGGCCATCCGGCAGCGTGGCAACCCGAATATCCATATCCAGCATCCCCGTGTAGCGCATCATGCCGCGCGCATCAAACGTAACGCTCTGGTCATCGTCCAGTGTCTGGCGGGCGACGTTCAGGCCGCGCATGGTGGCGTTGATCCCGGCCACATCGGGGTCGAGTGCCAGCACCAACCGGCTGGCATAGCGATCAAGCTGGCGCAGTTGGGTTTCGGTCAGCGCCGTGCCCATCTGGGCCACCACGTTGAGGAACCCCGCCTGGTGCGCCTGCATCACGTCCATATAACCTTCGACAATGACGGCGGTTTCGCTCTCGCGGATGGCGCGGCGGGCGGTATCCAACCCAAACAGAATCCGGCTCTTGTCGAACAGCGGCCCCTGCGGAGAATTGAGGTACTTGGCGCGTTCCTCGGGGTCCAGCGCCCGTGCCCCAAACCCGATCGTCCGGCCCCGGCTGTCGCGGATGGGGATCATCAGCCGGTGGCGAAAGCGATCATACACCCGGCCAGCATCATTGCGCGCCGCGACGCCAGCCTCGACAATCTCGTCCTGGGTATAGCCCAGCATCAGCAGGTGGTGCAGCGCTTGCTGCCAGTCGTTGGGGGCATAGCCAAGGACAAACGTCTCGACGGTTTGCCGATCCAGCCCGCGCCGGTTGACGTAATCCTGCGCAACATGGGCCTCATCACTGTGAAGCACTTCGAAGAAAAAGTGTGCTGCTTCGTGGAGCAAGCCAAATAGCCGTTCATTTTCAGCTTGCCGTTCGGCTTGCTCCGGGGAATAGGGCTGCAGCTCTACGCCGGCGCGCTGGGCCAGTTCGCGCAGTGTCTCGACAAAATCCCACCCTTCGGCTTTCATCACAAAGCTAAAGACATCGCCACCTTCGCCACACGCCCCAAAGCAGCGCCACGTCTGGGTTTCGGGAAAAACCACAAACGACGGCGTGCGTTCGTTGTGGAACGGGCACAACGCCTTAAAATTGCGGCCAGCTTTTTGTAGGCTGGCATACCCGGCGATCACATCTACGATGTCGAGCCGGGCTTTGACTTCGTCTGCCACTGACATGTATTGGAGAGGCCCCACAAATCCGCCACTATTAGTTGATTATACGAGCGCGCGAACACTCGTGCAAACCATCCCACCGCGCCACCCCGGAGGTAAAGCGCCATCCAATACTATTTGACAAAGCCCCGCCGCTGCGGTAGAGATACTACGTTCGAGTAGGCCGTGTTGACGGCCATTGCATACAAAATCTGATCAGGAATGTTTTATGAAAAGACCACTTGTGGAGTGCATCCCGAATTTTAGCGAAGGTCGGCGTCCAGAGGTTGTGGACGCTATCGTCAGCGCCATACAGCACAGCGCCGCCATCCAGATACTGGACACCAGCAGCGACCCGGACCACAACCGGACGGTGGTGACGTTTGTTGGCCCACCGGAAGAAGTGGAACGCGCAGCCTTTGCCGGGATCAAGACAGCGGCGGAGCACATCGACATGGCTTCGCACAACGGCGAACACCCCCGGCTGGGGGCAGCGGACGTGGTGCCGTTTGTGCCCATCCGCGATATAACGATGGATGAGTGCATTGCCATCGCCCAGCGACTCGGCCAGCGCGTGGGCACCGACTTGGAAATCCCGGTCTATCTGTATGAATCTGCCGCAACGCGCCCGGAACGCGAGAACCTGGCCAAGCTGCGCAGCGGCAAGTTCCAGTACGAGCAGTTGAAAGAAGTCATCGGCACTGATCCCGACCGGATGCCAGATTTTGGTCCGGCAGTAGTGGGCCCAGCGGGGGCTTCGGTCATCGGTGCACGTCCGCCGTTGGTGGCCTACAACGTGTATCTGAACACGGACAACGTAGACATCGCCACACAGATCGCGCGCGCGATTCGCCATTCCAGTGGCGGGTTACGCTTTGTCAAAGGCGCAGGCTTCCTGGTCGAAGGGCAGGCCCAGGTTTCGATGAACCTGACCGACTATCGCAAGACGCCCGTGTATCGCGTGATGGAAACGATTCGGCGCGAAGCAGAGCGGTACGGCGTCATGGTCACCTTCAGCGAGTTAATTGGGCTGGCACCGGAGGAATTCTTCATCGATACCGCCCGCTGGTACCTGCAGCTCGACAAGTTCAAGCCAGACCAGGTACTGGAATATCGCATCCAACAGGCAGAAGCGGAATCGTCCCCGCTGGCGGAAGAAGAGCCGCCAGTGCCAGCCGAAGCAGCGCGCCCGCTCAAGCCAGTCGAAGCTGGCCCGCCCGCCCCGGCCCAATTTGCAGCAGCGGTAGCCAGCGGCGAGCCGACACCCGGCGGCGGCGCAGTCGCGGCCCTGGCCGGTGCGCTTAGCGCAGCATTGGCCGAGATGGTGGCCCGGTTGACGGTGGGTAAAAAGCGCTATGCCGAAGTTGAAGAAACGATGCAGGCGGTGGCGGCTGGCGCGTCGGAACTGCGGCGGCAGTTGCTGGACGCGGTTAGTGACGATGTCCAGGCATTTGACGAAGTGATGGAAGCCTACCGGCTGCCCAAAGACGATCCGGGCCGGGCCGAAGCAATTCAAACTGGCCTGGCGCGGGCGGCGGATGTGCCGCTTAACGTGGCACGGCTGGCACTCGACGCGATGCAACTGGCGCAGCAGGTAGCAACGCAGGGCAACAGCAACGCCGTGACGGACGCGGCGACAGCAGTTCTGATGGGTCTGGCTGCGGTGGAAGCCGCCGCGCTGAACGTGCGCGTCAACGTCATTGGGCTAGACGACGCCGACTCCGCTGCGCGGTATGCCAACGACATTGCCGCCATCGTAGAACAGGCCCGTGAACTGCGCGAAGTGGTAGTCACGGCTGCTGAAGAACGCGCAGGGCTGGCCTAGCCGCCGGGCATTCACAATCGCTGCACACAACTGGACAAAGGCAAAAACGGGTGAAGTGGTACTTGCGGGTTTTAATGGTTGGATTGGGATTGTTACTGGCGGCCTGCCAGGCCGAATCGCAGGCGATGGGGCCAACGGCGGTACCGGCGACTGCAACAACAGACGAACGAGCTACGTTAGTCGCGCTGCAGCAAAACGCCACACAGGTTTCGACGGCAACGCTGTTGGCGATGAATACTCCCATGCCAGCCGCACCGCAGAGTGGCACGACACCATCGGCTGCTCCTCAGGGATCGCAAATGGCTCCGGTGCTCGAGCCGTCGTCCACAGTGTTACCGCCAACGGTGATGCCAACAACGGCGGCACCACCTGCGACTCCCACGCCCAGCCCTGCGCCGCCAACCCCACTCCCGACAACACCACCGGCTGCCACTGCGCCAGCGGTGGCCCTGGCTCCCGCCCTGGCGGAAACGGTCGAGGTCTTCCCGACACAACCGTCTTCCACGCCGCCGCCAACCCCGGTAATTTATCCGACCAATACGCCGCGCGCCACGCAGGTGGTGCTGCGTCCGATTTCGCCCACGCCTGACTTCACGTATGATGGCAGCCAACCGCTGCAAGACCACTACTGGTTTGCGCGCCCGTTCAACAGCGGCCCTGGCACTACCCTGATCGACTATGCCTCGCGCAACTACCCTTACGGCTCAACCAGCTATGGCCAGTTCCGCGTGCATCACGGGGTCGACATCACCAACCCCAACGGCACGGTGATCCTGGCTGCCGCCAGCGGCACGGTGATCTACGCCGGCGATGACCTGCAAACGCTGTTCGGACCCAAAAACGACTTCTATGGCAACCTCGTTGTGATCGAGCATGATCGACTGGCCCCGAACGGCCAGCCACTCTACACACTGTACGGACATATGTCCAGCATTGAGGTTGAGGTTGGGCAATATGTCGAGCTGCAGGAACGCATTGGGCGCGTCGGGTCAACCGGGGCCGCACTGGGATCACACCTGCACTTCGAGGTACGCATCGGCGATCCCTACGACTACGACAGCACCTATAACCCGGACCTGTGGCTGCGCCCCTGGCCAGGCTTCGGCACGCTGGCCGGGCGGCTGGTGGACCGGGACGGCAACCGCGTTTATGAGGCTAACATCATCATCCAACCCGCCAGCAACGCAGGCCCGGATCGCTACGCCTTCAGCTACGCCGATGAAAGCGTGAATCCCGATCTGTATTACGGCGAACACTACACGCGCGGCGACCTGCCCGCCGGTGACTATACGGTCTATGTACGGATTCGAGGGGTGCTGCGCTTCGAGGGCGATGTCACCGTCGAGTCCGGGCAAACCACATGGCTGGATATCGTGCTGCGGTGACAACAAGCATTCTATACCCATACTTAACGAAACAGGGCGTCTATCGCTTGACGCCTGAATTTACTTTGCCCGTCACACAACTGCCTTCAATCCCGGCCAGTTTTAGAACGCGCGGAACTTCCACGCGCCGTCGATCATGGTGCCGAGAACCTGTGTTTCGAGGATTTCGTCAGGGTCAATCGTGAACAGGTCACGGTCCAGCACCACCAGGTCCGCCAGGAAGCCCGGCGAAAGCTGGCCCAACTCGTGCTCCAAACCGGCTGCATAGGCGGGGCCCTGTGTGAAGGCGCGCAATGTCGTGTCCATATCCAGCCGTCCGCTGGGATACCAGCCTTTCGGACCCGGCGCACCATCCGGACGGCGGCGTGTCACGGCGGCGTGGATGCCCTTAAGCGGTTCCATCGGCTCGACGGGCGCATCCGACCCAAAGGCCAGCACTGCCCCGGCATTGAGCTGCAAGCGCCAGTTGTAGCTCCACTGCGCGCGTTCGCCCCAGTACC
>JAADYV010000346.1 GCA_010092855.1 Chloroflexota bacterium
GCGATCACCACCAGGCTCGCGCCGCTGAGGGGTGGATTCTGGCTGTTGTCCGATTCGGCCTGGAAGCACGCCCATTCTGCCCCGGCAGGAATCGGCAGCGCGCCGACATCCGTTTCGTCGCTGGTCAGCGTATCCCACTCGTCGCCGTCGGAATCATAAAATGGGTATAGCTCGCCATTGACGTTAATTTCAAACGCATTCACCGGGTCCCACGTCCACAGGCCCTGACCGACAGCGATGTTGGGGGTGGGCAGCGCGCCACTGCCGACCAGCGCCCACAGCACATTCGGGCGCACGGTGGCCGGGTCGATCCCGCTGCCGATGATGGCATAGTCCATCTGGCGCGCCTGGGTATCCGCCGCAAACTGGAGACAGGCGACTTCGCTGTTGGGGCCGCGCGGCGCGAGGAAATTCCAGTACATGGCGTCCAGCCCGTCACGGATTTCAACGCTGGTTTGGGGCAGCGCCGGGTCGTCATAGACCACCAGCAGTCCGGCTCCATACCGGGTCGCATTGGGATGCACCAACACAAAGTCCGACACGGTATAGGTGTGCGAACCGGCGGCGACCTGCGCCGTCACATCCGCCACGTAAACGTAATGGTGCTGAATGCCGTCCACCCAGTAGTCCGGGCCAAACGTAGCGTCGGCGGTAATGGGCACCGCGGGGTTGGCATCGCGCGCGAGTTGCACCTGGTTGTCGCCGTCGCCGGGGTTGTCGGTGTCATACCCCGCCCAGTAGAGAAAGGCCTGCACCGGCGTGCCTGGAATATCCAGCGTTATCGTCCCAGAAGGGCTGGCTTCGAGACCGACACCTGCCGCCACGATGCCATAGGTGCCAGTGTTCGGTCCCCAACGGTTGGTCAAGGGGCCATCGGCTGCTGCCGGGAGCAGTGTGCCCAACAGCAGCAGTCCTACAATCACACTAACAACAACTCGAAATTTGTTCATAAATGCTCTCGGCTCCAAATCTGTACGTCATCCGCTTGCAGTATAACAAAGAATTCGCTTCTACGCTGATAGGCGAAAAGTCCAAAAAAAGAGCGAACCACCGGGTCCGCTCTGGAGCACACTGCAGCGACCGCTGCATTATGAGGGAAGGTAAAATTCACAGATCCCGTCAGAAATGCGGCACGTGTGGTAGACCTCGTTCGACTCGGCATCGCGCACGTCGAAACTCGTCGCCCCGGGGCGATCTGCGATCCAGAAATGGTAATCGCCCCGAACACTGCTGCCGAAAATCACGACGCGCCCACAGCGGCCTTGATCAAGTGGCTGGAACGCACTGCCGGCAAGTATCTGCATACACCGGTCCGGGTCCAGGCGTGCGAGATTCGCCAGCGCATCGGGCGGCGGCGGGTTAGTAAGCTCAAACCAACTGTCCCGATCCCAGCGGCGCTCTGGTCCATCCGGCACGGCTTGCACGAACGCCAGGCGGCTGACATCCAGCGGCTCGTCGGAGATATTGACCAGCAGGAACTCGCCCTCGATATCGTAATACAGCCGCACATTCGGCTCTGGCGTGGGCGTTGGCGGAAGGGTCGGCGTGGGCGCGTTCGCGGTCTGGCTGGCGGCCAGCATCTCGGCCTCAGCCGTCGCGGTGCGCGCTTCAGCCGTTGCCGTTTGCCGGAAAACAGCCGTCGCGGTACGTGCTTCAGCCGTTGCGGTGCGCGCATCGGCAGTGGCCGTCTGGCGCTCAACCGCCGCTGTTGCCTCGGCGTCCAGGGTTTGTTGGGCACTGGCCGTTTGCTCCACCGCGACCGCTGCCTGTTCGTTCGCAGCTTGCCGGGTAGAGGTCCGTGCTGCCACACGAGCCTCCGATGTTTCCTGCACCGCTGTGACGGCCTCCCGCGCCGCCAGTGCTTCGGCTTCGGCAGTAACCGCCTGACTTTCAGCCTCCGCCATCGCCGTCACCATAGCAGAAACGTAAGACGCCGTCAGCGTCACTGCCGCCATCTCAGCCGTCGCGGTTTCGAACGGGGCCATGTACAGCGCCGTCAATGCCACCGCCGTCGCCGTTTCATCATCCGCAGCGACACCCGGCACAATGACTTCTTCCCCGTCCCCAGCGCCGGCCACTTCCTGCCCGGCACCGTCACCATCCCCCGCTGCGCCATCCGACGTATCGCCGTTACCATCGCTGCCGCCACCGAGCAGCAGTACGATCAACGCCACCACCACCAGCGCCAGCGCCGCGCTCATCACCCAGAAAACCGGCAGCCGGTAAATGGGCTTGGTGATCGTTACGGTCACAGGTGGTGCGTCACCAGCCGGCCCCATCGGAACCTGGATCACGCTAGAGGTTTGCTTGCGCACCGGGGTCGTAAAGAAATTAGTGGTTTCGCCGCTAAAGCCACCGACCGAGTCGGCAAAATCCTGGGCAAAAACCCCCATCGAGGGATAGCGATTTTCGGGGTTTTTGCTCATGGCGCGGTCCAGCACCCCGGCGACCGCGCGCGGCACATCGGCGCGATATTCCTGGGGCGGCGTAGGATCTTCGTTGATGTGTTTGTGCATCATGCCGTAAGGGGTGGTCGCCTCGAACGGCAGCCGCCCGCCCGTCATCAGCGCGTAAATCGTGACTGCCAGCGCGTACTGATCCGCCGCCGGGGTCAGCGACTCGGAGCGCCACTGTTCCGGCGGCATGAATAACGGTGTGCCCATCGGCACCCCGGACGCGGTGAACGACGTGGTCGACTCCAGCAGCTTGGCAATCCCGAAGTCCACCAGGAAAGCGTTTCCCTGACCGTCGAACATGATGTTGGCGGGCTTGATGTCGCGGTGAATGACCCCCTGCCCATGTGCATAGTCCAGCGCGTTGGCCAGTTGCGTAAGCAGGGTCGACACCTCGCCCAACGACGGCAGCGGGTGTTCGCGTTCGACCTGCTGCTTGATGCGTTGTTCAAGCGACCCGCCGGGCAGCAAGCGCATCACGACGTAGCTGATGTCACCCTGTACACCATGATCGTACACTGGCACAATGTGGGTATGCTCCAGCGACGCCGCCGTTTTCGCTTCGCGGTAGAAGCGCTCGATATAGCCCGTTTCGTTGGCCAGGCCCGGCGACAACACTTTCACCGCCACCTCGCGCTCCAGGTTCTTCTGGTAGCCCTTGTAGGTGACGCCCATTCCGCCAAAACCCAATATTTCGCGCAGTTCATATTGTCCGAGCGTCTGCCCGGTCATACTCTGGATGTTCATGTTGTGTGGCCCCGCCTTCAATGTGCAGGTTAAGCAGACTGTTCTCAGTATAGGATTAAGACCCTCGCTTGGCAAAAACCAAATGGGCGCATGTAGGTTTTGTGGTTTAGTCGTTAGGTTTAGCGTATTTGGTGGTTGGATTATGGTTAGAACGAGTGGATGTTCCCCACTGCCGGTGGTAGTTGGCCAGGATCGGCGCGCGACCCAGCCCAACGGCCAACCACCACCGGCCCATCACGATCTATTGCACAGCAGCTACCTGGTGCACAGCACCTAGCCCACCGGGTTCAGCACGCGCCCCACAAACAACACCGCGCCCGTATATTTGTCCATGATGGCGAAGATGAACGGGCGATCCGCGCGGAAAGGTTCATCCAGCGTTTCCGGCCCCGGACCGCCGCCCAACATCAGCGCTGTTGCGCCCGCCGCCTCGGTGCCTTCCTCCGTGACGGTGA
>JAADYV010000347.1 GCA_010092855.1 Chloroflexota bacterium
AAGCGCCGGGCATAGTAGTAACCCGCTTTGCCAAAACCGTAGTAATCGATCACGCTCCAACTAAGCACGGGCCAGCAATCGTTAAGCTGCCAGAACAACGTGCCGGAACAGTGCGGCTTGCGGCGGCGGAAGTGCTCGATCCCAAACTTGAGACCCTCGGCCTGAGCGATCATGCTGAACTCGATGTACTCGTCCAGGTTTTGCGGCAGCCCGGTCACAGTCAGCATCAGGTTATCGCCCTTGTTCTTGGGATTGTCCTTGTTGTGGTGATCCATCGACGGGCTGTGGTGATAGAGCTGGTCGGCGGGGATATTGCGGCGCAAGGTCTCATAGACGGGTGCGGCGTGCATCCCAAATTCGCTGATGAACCTGCCGAAATCCTCGGCATACCGCAAGAACGTCACCCCATCCGGCCCAACATCGTTTTTCGGCTTTTCACCAAACTGGCGCGGGAACCCGCCGTGCCACACATTCCAATTGTGGCGGTCTCCGTCAGCCATATCATTGTGGTCGTTGCCGCCGTAGGGGCTGCCCGGCCAATAGGGAACCTGGTCATCCAACTCCGCCACGACTTCGGGCAAAATCCGGTCGTAATACAGCGAGCCGGGCACCTTGAGACCCGGCGTATCCCAGTGAACCATATCGTACAGCCACTGGTTTTCATTGTTACCACACCAGAGTGCCAGGCACGGGTGACTGCGTAAGCGTGCCACCTGGTAACGCGCTTCAGCTTCGACCTCGGTCACGAAGTCGGCGTTGTTCTCCGGGTACGAGGCACAGGCGAACATGAAATCCTGCCAGACCAGAATGCCCAGACGATTACATGTTTCGTAGAAAACATCATGCTCATAGATGCCGCCACCCCAAATCCGCAGCATATTCATGTTAGCGTCGCGCGCCATCGTTAGCAGGTTGACATAGTGGTCTGGCGGCAGCGCCCCGAAAAAGGAATCCGCCGGAATCCAGTTCGCGCCTTTCGCAAAGATCGGCACGCCATTTAGCACAAAGCGGAAGAAGCGCGTGCCCGGCTCGGCCATATCCGGCGATTGGTCGAGTTCGATGGTGTGAATGCCGACCTGCCGTTGGTATTCGTCCAGGACAGCGCCGTCCTGTTCCAGTGTTATCTGTAAATCGTACAGCGCTGGCTCGCCGAGATCGTGTGTCCACCACAGGCGCGGCTGATCGACTCGGAGATACAGCACATCAGCAAGAGGGACGCTGTCCCCGTCCAACGGCAGCACACCAGAGACCGCCCGTGCTCCGGTTTCGGAGCCGAGCAAAACTACATGGGCTTCCAGGGGCTGATCTGAGCCAAAGCGCTCCACATCAACTCGCACCGCCACAAGCGCGTGGTCGTTTGTCCGATCGATCTCGAGCGTATAAAAGTGAATGCCAGCGATTGACGCACGATTTTGATGGCGTAATTCAACCGGCCGCCAGATGCCAACGTTTGGCAGACGCGGCCCCCAGTCCCAACCAAAGCTGAACTGGGCCTTGCGCAGAAAAACGCGCTCCTCGTTGCGACCCCAGGTACTCGAAAAATCACCAAACCCGGAAATGTGATCGTGCGGACGATCAAAGCACAAAGCGAGCGTATTCGGCTGGCCGGGAAGCAGATGCTCGGTTATGTCAAAGACGGCTTCGCGGAACATGTTGCGATGGCGACCCAGTTCCCTGCCATTCAGCCAGATGGTGACGAACGTATCCAGGCCATGAAACACCAGCAGCACCCGTTCGTCGGCACTGACCGCCGCTGCCGGACCTTCGAACTGCCCCCGGTACCACCATTCCCGATCTTCGACCCAGGCGCACGCCAGTTCGTTCTGGTCATAAAAGGGATCCTCGATCCGTCCAGCGTCGATCAATGCACGGTGCACATCGCCCGGCGCGACTACATCGATCCAGGCATTGTCATCGTATTCGGGGCGATATGCTCCGGCGGGCACTCCGTCTCCCGGTGCGAAATCCTGCAATTTCCAGGCAAGGGTCTCCAATCGCATCCTGTTGTCCTCTCAGCAGTCAGCCACTTCGCCGACGATAATAAACGCGACTGCGCACTTTGTCATCTCTGGCTCGTGGTTGATGAGGCGAGCGCGCGCATCCTGCCCGAATACCCTTGACAAACTGTGGCGACAGGACTAAACTGCTTATAGACTGACCGGTCAGTCTAGACTGTACAGTCGAGTGAAAGGAAACCCAATGCCGCCAAAGGAAATGGGAAAAGAGGACCGTCGCAACGAAATTTTGATGGCCGCGATTGAGGCCTTCGCAGAAAAAGGCTACGACGGTACCAGCATGGACGAAATTGTCAAACGTACAGGACTGAGCAAAGGCACGCTCTACTGGCATTTCAAGAACAAGCATGACCTGCTGTTGGCGGTCATCGACTCGGCCATGAATGGCATGATCGAGCTAACCAAACATATAGCCGCCCAGGACCTCCCGGCCAGTGATCGCCTGCGCGCCATCTTCCAGGAATCCATTGAAGCGTTTGTAGAAGACGACAGCATGATTACGCTGATGGCGAATTTCTTTTTCCTCTCGACACAAAGCGAACATGCTCAAGAGATTATGCGAGAGGGGTATCGCGTCTTCACCACCGAAATCGAGCGTGTGATTCAGGAGGGAATCGACTCCGGCGAATTTCGCCCGGTTGACGCCCATATGACAGCCATCATGCTGATGGGAGCTGGGGATGGTATTGCGTTTCAATCCCTGCTCAAACCCGACTGGGACCTAGTCGAAGTGCTCGATGTATTCCTAAACGTTGCGTTACGCGGTCTACAAAAGGAGCAGTAACCTCATATGTCAGAAACCATGATTGAGGCCCAAGACCTCACCCGCACCTTCCGCAGCGGATTCCGGCGCAAACGGATCACTGCCGTAGAGAACCTGAATCTGGCCATCCAACCCGGCGAATTGTTTGGCCTGGTGGGGCCGGATGGCGCGGGCAAAACGACCACCCTGCGCATGTTGGCCGGAATCCTCAAGCCTTCCTCCGGTCAGGCAACTGTCAACGGCCACGACATTGTCAAGGGAGCCGAGGACATCAAGCAGGAACTGGGCTATATGCCGCAGCAGTTCGGCCTGTACCCGGACCTGACCGTTGATGAAAACATGAATTTCGTCTGCGACGTGTTCGACGTGATGGGCGAAGAGCGCCAGACACGCATGGAGGAACTGCTGGACTTCACTGGCTTGCACGATATTCGCACGCGGCGCGGGCGCAACCTGTCCGGGGGGATGCAGAAGAAGCTGGGGCTAGCGGCAGCGCTGGTGCATAAGCCGAAGCTGCTGCTGCTCGACGAACCATCTACCGGGGTCGATCCTGTTGCCCGGCGCGAATTCTGGGATATCCTGACCACGCTGCACGCAGCCGGTTCGACCGTCGTTGTCAGCACCCCATATATGGACGAGGCCGAACGCTGCAACCGGGTCGGTTTGATGTATGGTGGCCAAATGATGATCTGCGACTCCCCCAGCGGGATCAAGCGTATGCTGCCGGGATCGGTGCTGGCGCTACGGGCCGACAATTTGACGCTGGCGGAAGATGTGCTCAAACAGGTGCCGGACGTGTTGGATGTGCAGCCGTATGGGGATGTGCTCAACATCATCAGCAATGACGAAGCCGGTGCTTCGGCAATCGAAAGCCGGTTGACAGCCGCCGGCGTCACGGTTGACAGCTTGCGCCCCACCCCCCCACGCATGGAAGAGGCGTTTATCTACTTCGTGCGCCAATACGCATCCGGCGACGCTGCCCAGGCTGCGGCGTCCCCAACGGAGGTGACCGCATGAACCAGCGCCATGTTTGGGCGATGGCCCGCAAAGAATGGCTGCACATGACACGTGACCCGATGACGATCTTTTTGCTCGCTATCGGCCCGGTGCTGATGCTGGTCCTGGTGGCGTATTCGATGGCCACCGACGTGGAAAACGTGCCCACCGTCATTGTGGATCATGACAACAGCGCCGTTTCTACCGCGCTCGAAGCCAGCCTCGACGATACCGTAGTTCTAGACGTAACCGGCCATGCCGATGACCAGGACGACGCAGAAAGCGAACTCGAACGCCGGGACGCCAAAGTAATTGTCATCATCGAAGACGGATTCGAGGACCAGGTGACATCGTTGGCGGGCATGAACGATATGCTGACTGCCGGACCGCGACTCAGATTCATCGTGGATGGCACCGACCCGATCTCCGCTGAAACCGCGATGGAAGCCGTCGTTGAGGAAAGCGAACGCTACATCACAGCACAACTGCAACAAACGGTAGACAACGAGGCGGAGAACCTGGATGAAACCACGCTGGCAATGTACCGCGAGCAATTAGAAAACCCGGTGATCATTGAAGCCGAGAACCGCTATAACAAAGACCTGAAGGCCGTGTGGGACCTGGTCCCGGCGCTGATCGCGGTGGTGCTGGTGCTGCCCGGCATGAGCATCTCGACCGTGATTGCGCGCGAACGCAGCGAAGGCACACTCGAAGCACTGGTCGCCACGCCGATCAGCAAACACGCGATTCTGCTGGGCAAAACCCTGCCCTACGTATTCGTCGCCATGATCAACGTGGTGCTGATGTACATCGTGGCGCGGCTTGTGTTCGGCGTGCCGTTTCGGGGCAACCTGGCGCTGTATTTGGCGCTTTCCAGCCTGTACGCTTTCGCAACGTTGGCCGTGGGGCTGCTGTTCAGCATTCTGATTCGCAGCATTGAAGCGGCGCTGTGGGCCTCGATGTTGTTTTTCCTGTTTCCCGGCATGTTGCTGTCGGGTATGTTTTTCCCGGTCGAGGTCTTCCCCTTCATCGTTAAGCTGGAAACGCTGGAGCTGCCTGTCGTCAGCGGCGTGTTGATCAATCGCGGCATGTTCCTGCAGGGCGTCGGCGTGCGGGTGTTGTGGTGGAACATTCTGCTGCTGTTGGTCATTGCGATTGAGGGGTTCGAAATCGCCAGCAGAATCTTCAAGAAAAGGATCGCGTGATGCTCAACCGAATACTCAATATTGCCTGGAAAGACCTATTGCACCTGTGGCATAACCGCCTGCTGTTGATCTTGGTGCTGTTCGGAGCTGCTTCCGAGATGCTGCTGATTGGCTGGGCCACCGGTGCGGATGTCGATGACCTGACAACGGTAATCGTGGACTATGACGACTCAACCACCAGCCGGTCCTTGATTGCGGCGCTGGAAGACAACGATACCTTCAACCTGGATGACGACGCAGCCGACGATTACCGCAACAACGACGACCGGGACGATGCCCTCGACGACCTCTTCACCAGTGGGAACTACGTCTTCAATCCCGAACCGGTGATGTTGATCGAAATTCCGGAGGGGTTTGAGCAACAGCTCCAGGCAGGTGAACAGCCGGAAGTCCTGTTGACGCTCAACGGAGCCAAAGCGCTGCCCAGCCGGACCGCGCGCCGTGCCGCCGAAGAGGAAATCCTGACGTTTGGGGCAATTGAACGCGCCAAAGCGCTCGCGGCATCTGAAAGTGGCCAGGATGTGCCCGTTTCTGCCGAACAAAGCGCGGCTATCGAACAGATTGTCCTGACCCAATTGGAAACCACGCAGGCAAACATCACCGTGCGTTACAACGAGGACCTGGATCGCGCCCACTATACCACGCCCAGCGAAGCGGCATTTGTGCTCTATATCATGACGATCATGGCGGCGGCGCTGCTGCTGGCGCGGGAACGCGAGTATGGCACCTTTGAGCAACTGCTCGTGATGCCGATGCGCCCCTTCGAGATCATCATCGGCAAATCGATCAGCGCCATGTTCGTCGGGTATGCCAACTTCATCCTGCTGTTAGGGCTAATGAACGTCGTGTTTGGCGTGCCGGTGCGCGGGTCGCTGCCGCTGCTGCTGGTGTTGGCTATCGGGTACCTGTTCGTGGAATTGGGACGCGGCTTCCTGGTCGCTATGGTCACGCGCACACAAAACCAGGCGCTGCTGGTGATCATGTTGATCGCGTTTGTGGATATCACGTTCAGTGGCTATGCCGTTCCCGTCGAGTCTATGCCGGACGTGATGCAGTTTGTGGCCAACTTTTTCCCGATCCGGCACTGGATGATCATCCTGCGCGGCATTCTGCAGAAGGATATTGGCTTGAGCGTTTTCTGGCCGCAGCTTGTGTGGCTGGCCGGGCTGGGCATTTTGATCAACGGGGCGACGCTGTGGTTCTTCCGCCGGACGCTGGGCGAGCAAAGGTAGCAAAGGTAATAACATCATGCGCAACAACAACCATAACCACGGGAACGTGATCGAAGTGCAGCAGATATCCAAGATGTTCGGCTCCTTCACCGCAGTCGACAGCGTGACGTTCGACGTTCCACGCGGGCAGATCTTCGGTTTCCTGGGGCCAAACGGCTCTGGCAAAACGACCACTATCCGGATGCTGCTGGGTTTGCTGGCGCCCACTAGCGGCACCGCACTGGTGCTGGGCAATGATGTGCGCAAGCAAGCGTTAAACATCCGCGCCCGGCTGGGCTATATGTCGCAGAAGTTCACGCTTTACAACGACCTCACCGTCGAGGAAAACCTGCGTTTTTTTGGTCGCGCATACGGTCTGCACAACCAGAAGCTGCGTGACCGGATCGACTACGTGCTGGAAATGGCCGACCTGCGCGGGCGCGAACGCGAGACACCCCCCAACCTCTCCGGAGGGTGGCGGCAGCGGCTGGCGCTGGGCGCAGCGATTCTGCACGAGCCGGATATCGTTTTCCTCGATGAGCCAACGGCTGGTGTTGACCCACTTTCGCGCCGGGCGTTTTGGGATTTGCTATATCGCATATCAGGCCAGGGCACGACGATCTTCGTCACCACACACTACATGGACGAGGCCGAACACTGTGAAAACCTGGCATTCATCTACTTCGGGCGCATCATCGCACAGGGCGCGCCAGGGGAAATCAAAGCCGAACACCTGCCGGGCGACGTGATCCAGGTCACACCGGGGAGCGCCGCCGATGCGATGCATGTGCTAACCAAAGCACATCAGTCCGGACAGATTCCAGGCAGCGTGGACGTCAGCCTGTATGGAGCGCAGATTCACGTACTCACCCAAAACGCGGATGCCACGCGGCACCAGGTGCTGCACACGCTGGAACAGGCGGGGCAATCGTATTCCGACGTGGACGTGATCCCGCCCTCGCTGGAGGATGCGTTTATCCGGCTGGTGCAGGCACAGAACTGACCTGTATACCAGCAAATATGTAACATAACCCAATCAGCAACACAATGCCCGGTAATGCGAAACGTGCGCCGGGCATTGTCTGTTTCCAGCTGTGCACGGTTCGCCAATGGCAGGATTTTTGATTGGGGCACGAGTGTGCTAGCATTAGGCCATTATCCGCCAATCAATCACGATAACGCTCACAACGCCCATGAAACTCGACGCCCTACCCGTTTTCCGCGACCTGCCAGCCGACGAAATTGCATACTTTCGCGCCCAGGCCAATCCGCGCCAATTGGCGGCAGGTGAGGTGGTGTTTTACCAGGGCGATGCGGTGGCAGCCTTGTTTGTGCTGGCAGCGGGATCGTGCACCGTCGAGCGCGATGGCGTATGGCGGGTCACTGTCTCCGCTCCGGCACTGTTGGACCCGGTGGCAACGTGCGGCGGATTAGTGCACGGCGAGAAGGTCACGGCAGCGGCAGACTGTGAGCTGCTGGCCTGGCCGATGGAATTGCTGTCGCAGTCGGGGAATTTCGCAGCAGCGGCGCGCCGTTACCTGGCAGCGGAATTACAGCAGGCGCAGGATCGCCTGAGCGTGTTGGAAGCCCCGGTCCATTACCAGCCCACCACAGCGCAGCCCCTACCCGGCCCGTTCCTTTTCAATGATGTGACCATGATCTTCGCGTTCTGTGATGCCGACCTGACTCCGCTGCGCGCGACCCTGCCCGACGGAGTATCGCTGATCCGGCGTCCGGGACGCAAGCGGGACTCGGTGCTGCTGGCGCTGGCCGATTTCCCCAACGCCTATCCCGAAGACGATCCCGGTGCGCGCTTCGCCTACACCGAAACGACCGTGTTTGTCCCGGTGCGTTTCCGCCGCCGGATCGGGTTTTTCGTGCCGTACATTTACCCCTCGGCCTGGGAACCGGTGGTGCTGGGCCGCGAGATCTACGGCTTCCCCAAGCGCCTGGGCCGAACAAACCTGGACCTCAAACATGCCGCGCTGCGTGTCGATGGCGCACAGCATCTCGATTTGCGCTGGGAAGGGTTGGAAACCACCGACGAAACGCGGCTGGTGCGGGCGCTGGTGGACTGGATGGGGCTGGCGGGATGGGGTGCAGCGCTGGCTTTCCGCGCAGGCGAAGTGCTGCGCAGCGCGATGCAGCTTCCCCCCCACCGGCGCGTCGCGGTGTATAACCACAAGCGCATCCTGGCCCCCAACGCCACCTACGACAACCCCACCTACCAGGTTGACTGCCTGACTCACGCAATCTTCGGCGTACTGCGCTGGTACCAAGTCGCGCGGATGGACGACGCACAACTTGACATCCATGCCGGGCCGCTGCGGGGCGCTAACATGACGCTGCGCGAAGCCTTCCGCACTCAGCTTGATATGCGCCTGAGCGCGGGGCGCGTGGTGCGCGACTATGCTGCTAAGACTGAAGGAAACCAAGTTGACTGAAACCTCGAACCCTGAAGATATTTTCCCCGTCGTTGTGATCGGCGCGGGTCTGGCCGGATTAAGCGCAGGCGTTCACCTGGCGGGGCGTGATGTGCCGCCGCTGGTGCTCGAAGCGGACAGCGAATGGCCGGGCGGGTGCCTGTCCGGCGGCGCCGCCGACACCTTTGAGCACGGCGAGCGCATCTGGGCTTTCCGCTCCGAACACGGGGCCCATGCGCTGTGGGGCGGCTACGACAACATGCGCGCCATGTTGGAGCGCTTCCTGGATGTCGACCTGCGCGCCTCCGAGGGTGAAGAGTGGATCAACCGTTGGGGCACCCGCGTGCGCTATGTCGAGGCCGGCACAGCCGTGCGCCGGTCCTGGCTCCCAGCTCCGTTCCATTACCTGCAACTGCTGCTGCGTCCACGCTTTTGGAGCACAGTCAGCTTCTGGGACATCCTGTCACTGCCGGGTTTCATCACCAGCCTGCTACTGACCACCGGGCTGGACCCGATTACGGAAAAGGTCGAACTCGAAGGATTGACCATCGACGACTATTTCCGCTTCTGGACGCCGAATCTGCGCGCTACCTTCCGGGGGCTGGGCCACAGCCTGCTGGCGTCGCCGTCGGATTACATCAGCCTGTCCGCGTTTATCGCCGCCATGCGCTTCTACACCATCCTGCGGCGCGAAACGTGGCGGCTGGATTACCTGCCCTGCAACGCCCACGACTGCCTGATCCAGCCCATGATCGACTCGATCACGGAGGCCGGCGGCATGGTGATGACTGGCGCGCGTGCCATCGAACTGAAGCGCCAGGGCGATCACTGGCAGATTCGGGTCGAGGATGCCAAACGCGGGATACGCACGCTGGAAGCTGCGCACATCATCATCGCCACCGAGCCAGACGCGGCGGAACGGCTGCTGAGCAACAGTCCCGACACGGCTGACAAGGCTGCTGAGATCGACTTCCCGCGCTCAATCCAGTGTGCGACGGCGCGCCTGTGGTTCGATACCCAACCGCGAGAGGGTGCGCCGGGCGGCATGTTCACCGGGGACTTCGAGATCGACAACTTCTTCTGGCTGCACCGGTTGCACGACGAGTTCCAGGAATGGGGAGAGGCCGGGGGCAGCGCCATCGAAGTGCATTTCTATTCGCCGGAACACGTTTTCGAGCAGTCGGACCAGGTGCTGCTCGTGCTGGCCACCAGCGAGGTCCAGCGTGCTTTCCCGAA
>JAADYV010000046.1 GCA_010092855.1 Chloroflexota bacterium
ACGTTGAACAACTCCGGCAGTTCGTCCAGGCTGGAGGAGCGCAGGAAGCGGCCAAAGCGCGTCAGGCGTTCACTGTCCGGCAGCAGGTGACCGTAGGCGTCGCGCGCGTCGGTCATGGTGCGAAACTTGTACATGGTGAAGGTCCGCCCGCCCATGCCGGGACGTTCCTGCTTGAACAGCACCGGCGACCCCAGGTTCAGGCGCACCAGCAGCGCCACGAGACCCATCAACGGCGTTGCCATCACCAGCGCAACCGACGCCAGGACGATATCGACCGCGCGCTTGAGCGGGTAGCTGGCGCGGCGGCGGCGGGCTCGTTTCACACGCGGCAGGTCGAAGACTACCGTGCGCGTCATGGCCCGCAGCAAAATGACGGCAATGCCGATGGTCAGCGTGAGGATGAGTATTTTGTTGGAGAATAACCGTTGCTGGCGCATGATGTTTTCTCCGAAACTTGTTTTGCAGAAAACCATTTCGCATTTTCTGTTGGTCGATGTTACGAACTTACCATCTCCTGGCCGAAATTTCAGCAAAGAACCGGAAAAAATCGTGCAAAAAACTGGTAAATAAACCTTACCCAAACCCGATCGTTTGCGGCTCTGGTCCCGGCGAGATGTTGCCAATCCGGGGTATCGGCAGTATCGTCAGGCGACAAAACGCTGCCAATTCTGGCGCGCGTGAAACAAACGGAGGTTAGCATGGACGGACCGGAAAAACTGCTGCTGGTATGGGCCAGCGGCGACCGCGAGGTGGCGCTGCACATGTTGTTCATGTACGGGCACAACAGCAAAAAGCGCGGCTGGTGGGGCGAAGTGCGCCTGCTAGTGTGGGGACCGGCGTCGCCGCTGCTGGTGCGGGACGTGGAATTGCAGGCGCAGGTCCAGGCGATGTTGGCGGATGGCGTGGACGTGATCGCGTGCAAAGCGTGCGCCGAACGGTACGACGTGGTGGAGGGGTTGGAAGCGCTGGGCGTCAAGGTGTTCTACACCGGCGAGCTTTTGACCGAAGCGCTCAAGGACCCGGCCTGGGCCACGCTTTCGCTGTGATCGGGCGGTTGTCAGCGTTTGGTCAGTCGGCTGTCGGCTCCTGGTCTGGTGATGGCGGCAGTGCGCCCGTATAACGCTATACAGTAACCATTTTGTGTGAGGAGACAAGGTCATGGTGCAGCGGTTGGTGTGGTGTGGCATGGTGTGTGGATTGGTGATGGCGCTGGCGCTGCCGGTGGGATACGATGCCGGGGCCCAGGCGGACGAGATCGGTACCTTTGAACCGGTGCCGTGCTGGATGGAGCTGCCACCCCCAGCGGTGGACGGCGAGGATATTGTCTGCGGCTACGTGACCGTGCCGGAATCCCACGCCGACCCGGCAGGCCCCACCATCCGGCTGGCGGTGGCTGTGCTTCCCGCCGTGCGTGACGATCCCATGCCGGACCCGGTCGTGTTCGAGGCCGGTGGGCCGGGAATGTCCTCGCTGATTTCGACTGCCGGGCTGCTGCTGGCGCACGAGGGCCTGTTCCCCGAACGCGACCTGGTGCTCATCGAGCAGCGCGGTATTCCCGGTTCTGAGCCAGGCCTGATCTGCGACGCCGGGCGTGAACTGCTGCGCTCGACCTATGGCCAGGACATCGACGCGGCCACCATGCGCGCGCAGGAAGCCGAGGTGCTGGACGCCTGTTACCGCGAGTATCAAGCAATGGGCACCAACCTCTCGGCCTACAACAGCCAGGAGATCGTGGCCGACTTCCCGCTGGTGTGGGACGCGCTGGGCTACCAGCAGGTGAATTTCTTCGGCGTATCGTACTCGTCGCTGCTGGCCCAATACCTGGCGCGCGACTACCCGGACCGGCTGCGCACCGTGATCCTCGATTCGGTCGTGCCGCTGGATGTGGACTTTGCGCTGCGCGTGCCGAACACGGCGGACGCTGCCTTCCGCACGTTTTTCCAGTCCTGCGCTGGCGACCCGGCGTGTGATGCCGCGTTCCCAGACCTGGAAACCGTCTTTTTCCAACTGGTAGATGACTACAACGCCGCGCCGCGCTCGGTCGAAATACCGCTGCCGTTCGAGGCCGGGAACACGGTCATGGCCACCATCAACGGTGATTACCTGGTCCTGGCAGCGTACCAGCAGTTCTACAACGGGCAACTGGTCCCCCTGCTGCCCGCCAGCATCTATGCCCTGCGCGATGGCGACGACAGCTTCATCCGCGACTACGTGCACCCGACGCTGTTCGGGATGCGCACCTATTCCGGCCTGTACAACTCGGTCATTTGCAGCGAATATGGCACCTATGACGCGAGCGCCGTGCAGCTTGCGGGCGTGTATCCCCAGGTGGCCGGGGCGATGGTGCTTTTCGCGGATTACGCCCACGCCTGCGCCGCGTGGCCGGTTGACGTGCTGCCGCCCGAATTCCACCGGCCCATGACCAGCGATGTCCCGGCCTTGCTGCTGTCGGGGCGCTTCGACCCGATCACACCGCCCGCTTACGGCCAGCAAGCCGCGTCATATTTCACTACTGCCTACGCCTACACCTTCCCGACCGCCGGTCACAGCGTGTTGGGCAGCCCGTGCAGCGTGGACATCCTGGTCGAGTTCGTGAATGATCCCACTCGCGCCCCGGACTCACGTTGCCTGGACAACGTGCAGCTTTCGTTCATGGTCCCCAGTGTTACAGTGGACCTGGTGCCGTTCGAGGCAGCGGACGGCAGCTTCCGGGCGGTGCGACCGGTAAGCTGGATCGAGGTCGCGCCGGGCATCTTCATCGGCGGCGAGTCGCCCACCTCCCAGAGTATGTTGGAACTGGCACACCTGCCGGAAACGCCGCTTTCCGCCCAGAAAATCGGGTGGGCGGCATACTTTGGTCTGTCCGAATTCCCGGCACCAACCGGCACCACAACTGTTAACGGCGTGACCTGGGAGCTATACACTTTCGAGGGTACGGCGGTGGGAGTCGGGCCGGTGCGCGCGGATGTTGGGGTAGCATATACCGAGGGCGGCAATTTCTACGTGGGCCTGTATGCCACGCCGGACCGCTACGACGACCTGCACGCGCAGGTGTTCCTCCCCGCGCTGGAAGCCTTCGCGCTGGCGGACTAAACACGCGATACGCGGGGGCACCGCAGGCAGGACCTTCTGCTGTTTGTGGTTGCCCCGGTTTCCCGGATGCGCCATACTACAACCCGAACGCACACCACATCACAGCAGGGGGATCACATGCGGCTGTTCATCAGCTATTCCCGCACCGACTCGGAGTTCGTCCAGCGGCTGGTGGCCGACCTGGAAAGCACCGGCGTGCAGACGTGGGTGGATTTCCGCGACATCCCACCCAGCGCCGATTGGAACGACGCCATCGAAGCCGCGCTGGAAGAATGCGACGCCATGCTGTTGGTGCTCTCGCAGCGTTCCAGCGAGTCGAAAAACGTGCTGGCCGAGTGGAACTACTTTTTCGACCTCGACAAGCGCATCTACGTTGTGGTCTTAGCGGACGCGCGCGTCCCGTTCCGGCTGCGCATCTACCAGCACATCGACTTCACACAGGATTACGACGCCGGGCTGAAGCGACTGCTGGACTTCTGGGAAGCAGGCGAAACCCAGGAGCTGGCTGCTGTGCCGTCTGCGCTGCCGCCTGCGCCGGGCGCTGCTCCTGCCGCCAAACCACCCGAACCGGCGCCATCGTATGAGCCGGCGCTGGTGGTGGTGCCCGCCGGCGATTTTGTGATGGGCAGCACCATCCTCGACGATCCCGCTGCGCAAGAAAACGAACAGCCACAGCAAACCCTCAGCCTGCCGGAGTACCGCATCGGCCAGTACCCGGTCACGGTGGGGGAGTTTCGGGCTTTTATCGAGGCGGGCGGCTACCATATCCAGCGCTATTGGACGGTGGCGGGCTGGCGGCAGCGCGACAAGCTCAACTGGTCCGAGCCGCGCCTGTGGCAGGACGAGGCGTGGAGCGGCGAAAACCGGCTGCCGGTGGTCGGCGTCAACTGGTTCGAGGCGTATGCCTACTGCCAGTGGCTGGCCGAGGAGGCCCGGCAGCCCTACCGCCTGCCGACCGAAGCCGAATGGGAAAAGGCGGCGCGCGGGGCCACGCCGCGCATCTATCCCTGGGGCCGCCTGTGGGACGAGGGGTTATGTAACACCATCGAGGCCGGGATCGGCCACACCACGCCCGTCGGCCACTTCAGCCCGAACGGCGATAGTCCCTGCGGCGCGGCAGACATGGCGGGCAACGTCTGGGAATGGTGCCTGACCCGCTGGCGGCGCAGCTATCGCAAACCCGCCAAAGACGATCCCGAAGGCGGTGCAGAGCGGGTGGTGCGCGGCGGTGCGTGGGATTTCGACCGCGACCGTGCCCGGACCGCCTTCCGCAACAGCCTGGACCCGATCTCGGCCAGCAACCTGGTTGGCTTCCGGGTGGTGTGTGCGCCCTGGCCGTAAAAATCGCCGCTATTGAGAGGGGATGGTGCGTGGCATCCAACAATGATTGTACCCGCCTGCCTTTCGAGCCGGAAACTGTGCTGGTCCCGGCGGGATCGTTTATCATGGGCTGTGACGAGGACGAACACACCGCTACGCTGCCCGACTTCCGCATCGGCAAATACCCGGTGACGGTGGGCGAATTCCGGGCGTTTATCGAGGGCGGCGGCTACCACGAGGCGCGTTGGTGGACGGAAGCGGGCTGGCGCTGGCGCATGGATAGAGACATCACGCAGCCGTTTCACTGGGATGACGCGCAGTGGAGCGGTGATGAGCGCCTACCGGTGGTCAGCGTGAGCTGGTATGCCGCGTATGCGTACTGCCAGTGGCTGGCGGCGCAGACGGGACGCACCTACCGGCTGCCCACCGAAGCCGAGTGGGAAAAAGCGGCGCGGGGGCCGGATGGGCG
>JAADYV010000348.1 GCA_010092855.1 Chloroflexota bacterium
GTCCGGGTGTGGAATGGCAGCCACACCCACCTCACGCACCGCGGGGTGCTCCATCAGTACATCCTCCACATTGCGCGGATAAACGTTAAAGCCGCCGATGAGCGCCATGTCTTTCTTGCGGTCCACGATGTAGAAGTAGCCGTCCTCGTCCATACGTGCAATGTCGCCGGTATACAACCACAATTTCCCATCGGGGCCTTCGCGCAGCGCATTGGCGGTCTCGGTGGGCATCCCATGATAGCCGCGCATCAACTGCGGTCCATGCATCAAGAGCTCACCAATCTCACCTACTGGCACATCGGTCACTTCATCGTCCAGGTCCACAATACGCATTTCCATGTCCGGGAAGGGCAAGCCTATCGAGCCAGGCCGGTTCTCGCCACGCACAGGATTCACATGGCTGGCGGTCGGCGCTTCACTCATGCCGAAGCCTTCCAGAATCACACCGCCGGACAACTCCTCGAAGCGACGCTTGGTGGA
Source organism: Chloroflexota bacterium (assembly GCA_010092855.1). GTDB lineage: Bacteria > Chloroflexota > Anaerolineae > Aggregatilineales > Aggregatilineaceae > TC-15. The sequence continues at coordinate 481 of JAADYV010000348.1, forward strand.
CGGTGGCAAAGGGGCAGAACCGCTGATACAGGCGTAAATGGACGATAGATCGTATTTACCGGCTTTCACACCCTCGTGGTTGTTGATGGCATTGAACAGGGCCGGAACGCCCATGAAGATGGTGGGGCGGTACTGGTGAATTACATCGACCACGTCGTCAATATCGCGGGCATTGGGTACCATGAGCATGGCAGAGTGTTTGGCGACGGCGAAACTCATTACGGCCACCATTCCGAACACATGGAACAATGGGATCGCGGCAATGAAGATATCTTCGACCCCCTCACGCGACAGCCACGCGATGCACTGTAAGGAATTGGCCACCAGCGCCCGGTGCGTAGACATAGCGGCCTTGGGTATCCCTGTCGTGCCCCCGGTGTATTGGAAAATTGCCAGGTCATCTGGGACAACCTCAACACCGGGTTTCTTCCCGGCATAGCGCGTCAGTACGTCCTGGAACCAGTGATCGTCTGGCCGTTTTTCGATGCGGTGACCTTCCTTCTTTTCCCTGGCCACCGTGAACAAGAATTTCGCCAATCCAGGCAGATATTCCTTGACGTTGGTGACTATCACCTGCTGGACGCTGGTCATGGCCTGCACGCCTTTGAGCGCTTCGTAGAACAGCGAGAGTGTAATCGCCATTGTCGCGCCGGAATCAATCAGTGTGTCTTGAATCTTCCTGGCCGGGAAGGTCGGGTTAACGGCCACCACCACGCCACCCGCCTTGAGAATGGCAAAGAACGTGATAACGAACTGGGCACAGTTAGGCATCAGAATGGCGACACGCTCGCCTTTCTGGAGACCCATGTCGACCAATGCAGCAGCCAGTGCATCCGAGTGAGCATTGACTTCGCGGTAGGAAAGCGTTTTCTTGACACGACCTACCACCGGCAAGTGTGCGGACGATAGGGTTGCTACGCTGTCACCGTGATGTGTGCCCGCTTCGATCAGGAAGTGATGTAAAGAATGATCAGGATAGGGTTGGAGGCTGGGCGGGACATTGTTATCGAAATTTCTTAGCCAGGGTTTCTCCGCATAGCTAGCCATAACTCTCTTCTCCTTTGACACCCGTTTTCACAGGTGCGTAAGTGTCGACAGGATCACAGGCAGCGGGCAATCGCCTGTACATGTGTCAACACAATCTAATTTGTTAAGGTTTAACAACGCCGAATATATTATAATTATTGTAAAGGAATCATCGCGTCTTACCAAGAGCTTTTCGTCAACTGGCCAGGAAGGAACGACGCCCAATGTCCGATATGCCAGATCGCCAACTGCCATTGCTGCCCATTGACGGCGAAAATCCGCTCACGCGCCACAGCCGCCTGGTCGAAGCGCTTGGCCCCTTCGAGGATCACCTGCGCCGCGAAGGACGCAGTCCCCACACCATCAGCGCCTTCCGGTCGGACCTGCGGCTGCTGTGTTCGTTTTTTGGCGACGACATGCTGCTCAACGCGGTCACCACCACCCAGCTCAACCGCTTTATGAACTGGATCGAACACGGGCGCGACGTGCCGTGCAGCCGCAAAAGCTACGCGCGCCGGGTGACAACGCTCAAGGTGTTCTTCAAATACCTGAAAAGCGAAGGCGTCCTGCCCGATGACCCGGCCTCGGCCCTTTTGCAGCGTTCGGGCGCGGCACCGCTCCAACCGATCCTCGCCGACGAGGACGTCAAGCGCCTGCTCGCGTATGTCGCTGCGCTGCGGCTGGCCGCAAACAAGCCCGATGCCCGGCCCGAAGTGCTGCTGCGGCTGCTGCTGGATACCGGTATTAAGAAGGGCGAATGCATGGCACTGACCCCGCAAAGCGTGATACGCGACAATCCGCTGGAGCCGCTGCTGGTGGTGCGCCACAAAAAGCCCAACAATATTTATAAAGAGCGCAAGATCGCGCTGGGCCCGGAGTGGCCGGACCTGTTGGACGAATACCTGGCACAGTACACACCCGAAGACGTGATCTTCGACTGCACGCCGCGCAACCTGGAATACGTGCTGCGGGACGTGGCTAAAGGGGCAGGGGTGGAGGCGAAAGTCTCGTTCGAGATTCTGCGCTGGACATGCGCTGTGCGCGATTATCGGAGCGGGATGGACCTCGACGATCTACGCGAGAAAATGGGCCTCAGTCGCATCAGTTGGCGCGAAACCAGCGACAAGATCGTGCGTCTGGCGGCGCTGCAAGAAGACCGGGAGCGGTCCTGATCACCACACCCGGCACAGCAAGCCCTTCAAATATGCGCCTTCGGGGAATGTCAGCGCGACTGGGTGATCGGTGGACTGGCTCATGTATCGCACGATCTGGCCTTCGCGCCCGGCATCAATCAACGCGCCAAACACAATTTTCTGGAACAGGTCCTGGCTGATCGCACCCGAACATGAAAACGTCGCCAGCATCCCCCCTGGCTTGAGCAAACGAAATGCAAGCAGGTTGATGTCCTTATAACCCCGCGACGCGCTCTCGACCTGCTGGGGGGTGTGTGCAAACTTGGGCGGATCGAGGATGACCATGTCGTATTGCATTCCCACGTCTCGCAGATAGCGCAGCACCTGGAACACATCCCCTTCCATGAAGTCGTCGTCCGGCACGCCAAATCCGTTTAGGGCCAGATTCTGGCGTGCCAGCGCCAGGGCATCGGCAGAACTGTCGATGTTGATCACGCGCCCAACCTTCCCCGCCAGGGCATGAACGGCAAACCCACCAGTATACGCAAACGCATTCAGGACCACGCGCTGGCTGGCGTGCTCGTCCCAGCGATACCAGTGGCCAATAATGGCTCGGTTGTCGCGCTGGTCAAGGTAAAAACCGGTTTTGTGCCCCTGCCGGACATCGACCCACAAGCGCCGCCCATGTTCGTCAATTTCCAGCAGTTCCGGTGGTTCGATCCCGAATAGCAGCCCGGTTTCGGGCGGCAAGCCTTCCTTCTGTCGGATGTCCACGTCGCTGCGCTCGTAGATGCCCGCCGGGTCCAGCAGTTCTACCAGCAGGTTAACCAACAGTTCTTTGCGAGCAGCAATCCCTGCCGTCAGCACCTGGATCACCAGCCACTGCCAATAGCGATCCACCACCAGGCCGGGAATCCCGTCGCTTTCAGCGTTGACCAGCCGGTAGGCGTTCTGCGTGCCATAGGTGTGGATACGGTTTTCGACAGTGCGGGACTCGATAGCGCGCGCCAA
>JAADYV010000349.1 GCA_010092855.1 Chloroflexota bacterium
TCCTGGCCGTGCCCGCGCGAGACGTTCCCGTTCAGGTCCCCGGCCAGCACCTCGAACAGCGTCGCCCAACTGCCGACGTCGCTCCAGCCGATATCGACCGGGATAAGCGCCATATTCTTGGCCCCCTCCATCACGGCGTAGTCGATGGAGAGCTTTTTCATGTTGGGCCACAGGCGTTCCAGTTCCTGGTTGTAATTGTCCTGGCCGATGGCGTGCCCAATCTCTTCGAGTAGAGAGTGCATGGCGGGCTGCTGCCGGGCAAACTCGCTGAGGATGTGTTCGGTTTTGTAGATAAACATGCCGCTGTTCCAGCTATACAGGCCGGATGCCAGGAACTGCACAGCGGTTTCAGGGTCCGGTTTTTCGGTAAAGCCCGCCGAGCAGTAGACCTGGAAGCCACCCACCTGGGTCAGCGGTTCGCCGCGCTTGATGTAGCCAAAACCAGCCGAAGGATACGAGGGCGAAATGCCCAGCGTGACAATATAGTTCTCCTGCGCCAATTCCGCGCTGGCGGCCAGCACCCGCCGAAACTTGGCAGCATCGGCGATATGGTGGTCGGCAGTGAGCACTGCCAGCACCGCATTGGGATCGCGGTGGTGAATGTGCAGACTGCCCAGCGCCGCCGCCGGGCCGCTGTCGCGCCCGAAGGGCTCCAGGATGAAGTTCTCGTCCGGAATTTCCGGCACATTTGACTTGAGCTGTTCGAAATGATCGCGCCCGGTCACGACAAACACACGTTCTGGTGGCAGCAGCTCTTCCAGCCGTTCGACCGATATCTGGAACATGGTCCGCTCTTCAACCAGCGGCAGCATCTGCTTGGGGCGTTTTTTGCGGCTGAGGGGCCACAAGCGCGTACCGCCGCCCCCAGCCATAATCAAAGCATAGAGATTGTCCATTTGTATTTCTCGTCTCTTATTCGACACATTATGGTTGTTCAGCCAACCATCGGATTCAGTCCAAACGGTACGGCTCACCGCTGCCACGCGCCAGGGCGTAGCGCATTCCTTCCAGGCGACGAACCATCCCCTTAAGCTCCATCAGTGCCAGGGTACTGCTGATCTGGGTGATGGGCAAACCAGTAAGCTGGCACAACTCGTCGATATGCAGCGGCTCGTCGGCCAGGTGCTGCACCAGCAAGTCTTCGGTGGGATTTTCCGGCACTATCTCGCGCATTTGCGTCCGCGTTTCGACCGTCGTGCGCGTCAGATTCAGTTCATCCAGAATGTCCGTCGCGTCCATCACCAGCTTGGCCCCGGACTGGATTAGCTGGTTGGTTCCAACGCTGTTCCGCAAGTTAAGGTTCCCAGGCACAGCGAACACGTCCCGGCCCTGCTCCGCTGCATTATCCGCCGTCAGCAGCGCGCCGCTGCGTTCCGGCGCTTCGACGACCACCACCCCCAACGACAGCCCGCTAATCACGCGGTTGCGCACCGGGAAGTTTTTGCCTTCAGGGGGCGTCCCCAGTGGAAATTCGGTCACCATCGCGCCGTTGGCGACAACGTCTGCTGCCAGGTTACGGTGCGCCGGGGGGTAAACCTGGTCCAGCCCGCAGGCCATCACTGCAATAGTACGTCCCCCAGCTTCGAGGGCAGCTTTGTGCGCAGCGGCATCAATGCCCAGCGCCAGCCCGCTTACGATGGTGATACCAGCCTGCACTAGCGGCGCAACCAGGTCGTAGGTCACGTTTCGCCCGTATTGGGTCGCGCGCCGCGTGCCGACGAAGGCCACAGCCCACTCATCTGTTTCTAGGATGGTGCCTTTGACGTACAAAACGGGGGGAGAATCTGGTAACTCGCGTAACAAAGCGGGGTAATCGGGATCATCGAGCGTCAGGGCGCTTGCACCGGCGGCATCGAGGTCGTCCTGCAGGCGGTTCAGGTCCCTGGAGCGACGTTCCTCTAGCAAATTCGCCAGCGACAACCGGTCCAGACCGGCAGCCAGCAGCGCGTTTTCTGGCGCGTGCCACGCTGTTTCCAGGTCGCCAAAATAATGACGCAACGCACGCAGGCGAACCGGCCCGATGCCCTTAACAACATTAAAGCCTAACCAATACTTGCGTTCATCCATAACACTATTTGCGCCAGGCACGCGGCGCTCAGCCGTCGAGCAGGCCATCCATCAGCTTGACCGTCATGGTCCGCGCATCAATATTCAGGTCCACCACACACTCGTCGATGGCGGGTAGCAGAATCTCGCCGCGAGTGCCGTGCACGACGTACACATCATTCGCGCCGGTTTCGATGACTTCGCTTACGGTGCCCAGGTTTTCGCCGTCAACGGTGAATACAGACACGCCAATAACCTGAAAGAGATAATATTCGTCATCTTCCAGGGGTACAGCATCTTCCAACTTCACCATGACGTAATGCTGGCGCAGCAGTTCAGCGGCATTGCGATCGGGTACTGCGGCAAACCGGAGAATCAGGTATTCTTGGTGTTTGCGCACCCCAGCCACTTCGTGCAACACCGCCGTCGAGACATCTTGCGGGTTTGGCCCAACATACACATGTGTACCGGGTACAATTCGCTCTGGGTAGGCCGTGCTTACGCTGATGCGCAGTTCGCCCCGGATGCCGTGAGGCCGCAATACCTGCCCTAACAGCAAGAACGGCGGCGGCCCATCGGGACTGGCCCGCCTAGACGATCTCGAGCGTGACACGCTGGCCCTTCTTGGCGGCAACTACACGCACCAACACGCGCATGGCATTGGCGACGCGCCCATTCTTGCCGATCACACGCCCCATGTCTTCCTGGGCCACTTCGAGTTCCAGGGTGGTAGCGCTGCCACTGGCATTTTCGGTCACCTGGACCTGTGAGGGATCGTCAACGAGCGATTTTGCAATATATTCAACTAATTCTTTCATTTTTCATTCGCCACACATAAGGTTAAATGCGGACAACAGCTCTGCCGGGCAGGTGCCGTCCGCATGTCAACGTATAAACATGCCGCCGCTATCGTTCTCCGCGTTACTCGGTCGCAGCGGACTCAGCGGCATCATCGTCTGCTTCGGCGGTCTCTGCTTCTGTATCATCATCAGCAGCAGATTCGGCATCCGCGGTTTCGGCTTCTGCCTCGGCAGCTTCCGCTGCAGCAGTGTCTTCGGCTTCTGCCGCCGCCATAGCAGCCATTTCCTCAATCTTGCGAGTGCTCTTCTTGCCCGCCGTTATACTCGTCTTGGGGCTGACTGGCTCACGGGCGGCAGCCTCGGCCTCAGCCTCGGCCAACAGCTTCTCCAACTCTTCACCTTTCATCAGCCGCTCAAAACGTGCCTGGGTTCCCATCGTGTCCAGAATATACTGGACCGTTTCGCTGGGTTGGGCCCCGTTCTCCAACCAGTGCAGCGCCCGGTCTTCCTTGAGCGTCATCGTGGCCGGTTCGGTCCGGGGATTATAAAAGCCAATAATCTCGATATAGCGACCATCACGCGGACTGCGCGAGTCGGCCACCACAATCCGATAACTGGGTTGCTTTTTGCGTCCTACACGACGCAAGCGAATACGCACCATTGGTTAACCACCTATCTTGTCCAACCAGCCTGTCATCACTCGTGACAGGGTTATCTCAGACCTGGAATATTGGGCATCTGCCCCTTACGAATCATACTCATCATGCGCCGGAACTCGCGGAATTGCTTGATCAGCGCATTCACATCCTGCACACTTGTCCCGCTGCCGGCAGCAATCCGGCGTTTGCGGCTGGCATTCAGTTTTTTGGGATTCCGCCGCTCGTCAGGCGTCATCGAGCAGATGATCGCCTCGACTTTCTTAAGCTGCTTTTGGGCTTCCTCGTTGTCAATGTTGAACTGGCTCTTCAGCCGCCCCATGCCCGGCATCAGGTCCAAGATTTTGCCGACCGAACCCATACGCTTGATCTGGCGCAACTGCTTGAGAAAGTCCTCCAGCGTAAACTGGTCCTTCATCAGCTTGCGCTCAAGCTCAGCCGCTTCCTGCTCGTCGAAGGCTTGCTCCGCCTTTTCGATCAGCGTGAGCATATCGCCCATACCGAGAATGCGCGACGCCAGCCGGTCCGGGTGGAACAGTTCGAGCGCATCCACCTTCTCGCCGACACCCATGTACATGATGGGCACACCGGTCACTTCGCGCATCGAGATGGCAGCACCACCCCGCGCGTCACCGTCAACTTTGGTCAGAATCAGGCCGGTCAGTCCGACCCGTTCGTTGAACCCTTCGGCGATGCGCACTGCTTCCTGGCCGGTCATCGCGTCCGCCACCAGCAGAATCTCCGCTGGTTTGGTCCGGTCGCGAATTGCTTCCAACTCGCCCATCATGGTGTCGTCGATTTGCAGCCGCCCAGCAGTGTCGATCAACACCACCGTAGCCCCGGCCTCTTGCGCCGCCTGAAGCCCGCGCATCGCAATTTCCGGTGGAGGGGCAGCTACCCCTTCTTCGTAATACGGGATATCGATCTGTTTGGCAAGCGTCACCAACTGGTCCACCGCTGCGGGCCGGTAGGTGTCGCACGCGATCATGAACGGGCGACGGCTATCCCGGCGCAGCGTCAGCGCTAGCTTGGCTGCTGTCGTTGTCTTACCCGACCCTTGCAGCCCGACCATCATGATGATGCGCGGCGTCGGCCCGCTGAGATTGAGCCGTCCGGGTTGGCCCAGCGTTTCGATCAATTCTTCATGGACGATCTTGATCACCTGCTGGGATGGCCTGAGGCTCTTTTGCACTTCAGCGCCAATCGCCCGTTCTTTGACGCGCTTGATAAAGCTTTTAGCCACGGCAAGGTTGACGTCTGCTTCCAGCAGCGCCATGCGCACCTCGCGCAGCGCAGTGTTGACGTCCGCTTCAGTCAGTTTCCCCTTGCGGCCAAGCTGGTCAAA
>JAADYV010000047.1 GCA_010092855.1 Chloroflexota bacterium
GACGCAGTCTACAGCGAAACCGGGTTGTACGAAGTGTTGTTCACCGTGCCAGAAGACTTCCGCGTGGCCATGAGCGGCACTCTGATCAACGCCATAAACGAGGGTGAAGGCGACCGCGTTAAGTACGATCTGTGCCCGCCCTCTGGTGAGGGCCTGCGGACATGCCATTATGTCAGCGGCCCCATGCGCGATTCGCTGGTGGTGGCCGGGCCGGGCTTTGGCGTGATCACGGCCTGCGCCGGTGATGAGTACCGCGTGTTGTCCGACGGCGAGGCGTGCGACGAGGATGATGTGGCCGTCAACGTCTACTTCTGGCGCGACGATGACGATGTGGCGCGGGACGTGCTGCGGTTTGCGACTGATTCGGTGCGCATCTTCAACGAGAAGTTTGGTCCCTATCCCTTTAATGAACTGGATGTGGTCGAAACGTTCAACTTCACCGGCATCGAATATCCGGGGATTGTGGTCATCGCCGAGCGCAACTGGCAGCGCGGCAACGCGTTTTTGGAGATCACCACCGCGCACGAAGTCGCCCACCAGTGGTGGTACAGTCTGGTGGGGAACGACCAGGTGTTGCAACCCTGGCTGGATGAATCCATTACGTCCTATTCCGAATACGTGTACCTGCGCAATGCCTATGACGAACGCCGCGCCGGTGAATATATCGACAGCGAAGACCAGGCCTACCGCAGGTACAGAAACCAGAACTTCCCAGACCTGGTGCTGGACCTGCCAGTGTCGGCTTACGACCGCAGTTATGGGGCGATCATTTATACCAAAGGCCCGCTGTTTTATTACCAGGAGTTGGAGCAAACGCTGGGGCGCGACGAGTTCTTTGACGCCGTGCAGCTTTACTTCCAGCGCCACCGGTACGAGGTCGTTCGCTCGCGGGATGTGCTGGAAGCTTTTGAAGATGCCACTGGCCAGGACCTGGACTACATCTTTGCCCAAAAAGTAGGCGAGTTCCCTGGGCTGGACCGGGCGGAAGGCTGTCGGGGCGAGCTGCGACCCGAGTTCGGCCCCATCCCCACCACCATGAGTCGTCGGGCCGTGCGGTGGTTGTACGGTACGGCGTGCGGTTCCGGGCGTATGATGCCCCAGGGTCAGCCGGAGTTTTAGGCCTGAGCCCTACATGGCGGAGAACGCGACATGTCGCTCAAACACGCGGCATGTCTTTTTTGTCAGAGAATCCTAAGCGAGATGCTTTTTCGGGCAAGATTGTGCACAATCAGTTTGTGCACAAGAATCATTCCGTAGAACGAAAGGATGGATACATGCGACAGGTGACAATCGTCGGGGTGCTGCTGCTGGTAGTGATGGTGATGGGCGCGCCGGGCACGCTGAGCGCCCAGGGGCCGGACGACTGGGCTGAGCCGTACCAGGCCGGGATGCTGCCCGGCTATGTGGGCGATATGGCGGCCTACGAATCAGCTCCGCGCTACGATATTGACATGGCGCTGAGCTTTAATGAATATGGCGACGCGATCATTACCGGGCACCAGGTTGTGCGCTATACCAACCGCACCGAGGCCGCGCTGCCCGACGTGGTGTTCCGGCTCTACCCCAATCTAGAGTCGTTTGGCGGCGTCATGATGGTCGAAAATGTGCTGGTGGACGGGATCGCGGTGGAACCATCACTCGACGATACCAGCTCGGTGTTGACGGTGCTGCTGCCTATCCCGCTGGAGCCGGGAGCCAGCGTTACGTTTGACATGGACTTCGGGGTGCAGGTTTATCGCAACGTGGTCGAGCTGTATGCCCAGTTTAGCTACCTGGGCGATGTCCTGGCGCTGCCCAACGCCTACCCGGTGCTGTCAGTGTACGAACCAGGCGCGGGCTGGTGGCAGGTGACCGATCATCCCCAGGGCGACGCGGTGTTCAGCCAAACCGCGTTTTATACCGTTGATATCACGGCCCCGGAAGACCTGGTCGTGGTGGCCAGCGGTGTCGAAGTCGAAACGGTGGGCAATGGCGATGGCACATTAACGCACGTCTACGTCGCGCCGCTGATGCGTGACTTTGCGATCATGTCCAGCGCGGAGTATACCGTACTCTCCGGCGAGCAGGACGGCGTCACCATCAACGTGTACTATCTGGCGGAAGACGATCCGGACGGTGCCACTGCCCAGGTCGGGCTGGAGATGACGCAGGATGCCGTGCGCATTTTCAACGCGGCATATGGTGTCTACCCATTCGCAGAACTGGATGTGGTGCAGACTCCGACTGATGCAGGGGGCATTGAATACCCCGGCTTGTTTGTCGTTGCATCCGACTATTGGAATCGGAACGATAGTTTCTTTGAGGTAGTGATTGTGCACGAGGCTGCGCACCAGTGGTGGTACAGCCTGGTGGGGAACGACCAGACGCTCGAACCGTGGATCGACGAAGCGTTGGCACAGTATTCGGTGGCGGTGTATCACCGCGCGCTGGAAGGTGAGGCAGCATTCGAAGCGGTGATGGCGAACTATGCCACACAGTACGCGCGCTACACGCCCGCCCCGGACGAAAGCCCGGTCATCGGCGAACCGGTGACGGCCTATTCGCGCAATGCGTACTACTACGTGGTCTACCAGCGCGGCCCGCTGTTCTACGGTGCGTTGGTGGACGAATATGGCTACGAGCAGGTGGAGTTGATGTTGCAAGACCTGTTCGCAGGTTACCGTTATGACTACCTCGAGACCGGCGATGTGCTGGCCAGCTTCGAAACGACGCTGGGCGACGACTTGGACGACTTCTTCGCGGAATGGGTGGGTGAGTTCCCGGTGGGCTAGCCGCCTGGCGCACAACCGCATCAGTTCAGCTACAGGAGCAGGGGCATATCCGGCGGGGGATGGCCCCTGTTTTGGGTGTTCACGGACCAGCGCCAGTCACGCCGCCCCATCATGAATCCGCATGACGCCGTTTTCCGCCGGGCGTTCCTTCCAGCGGCGCACGCGCGGCGTAAAATAGTAGGGTGGTTTTTCTAGCGCCTGGGCCTTGTGCTGAACTTCCTCGACTCGCATCTCCAGCGGCGCGAGGTAATGATACTCCTGGCGTTTGTCGTTGCCGTCTTTTGTTTCCTTGAGCGCGTAATAGCCCGGCCCCTGCCAGTAAATATCGGTGCTGAGGATTTTGCCCATGCTGCGTCCTTTGTGGTGGTGATGGCTTACCCTGTAGCGTAGATTATGCCGCAAAATACCAAATTTGGCCGGGTAAATAGGCATCTACACACAAGAAAGATGTATTTTCATGTTCCCACCTGGACCCACAGGGTTGCGCCTTGCGGATGCTCTGGCAGCGGC
>JAADYV010000350.1 GCA_010092855.1 Chloroflexota bacterium
CGCGACGTGATCGCGAGCTTCGAGCCGCTCTCGGACGACAACCGCCGCATTCTGCTGATGGAGTGGGTGACGGAAGGTATGACGCTGGTGTTCCTCGGCGTGCTGGTGACGGCGGTGACGGCTCTCCAGGGGCCGGAAAACGACACCGCGCTGATCGTGTATCTCGTCTCGGCATTGATGTTGGGCGCGATGGCGGTGCTGTCGCTGTTCACCGGGGCGCGCACGTCCCAACTGCCGTTTAAGCTCTGCCCGCCGATCTTCGGCACAGCGGCGGTGTTGTTTGTGTTGGGGGGCTTGCTCTGATGTAGGTGAGCGCACAGGCCGCTGCGGTACCCCTTACCCGGCCCCGCAAGCGAGCTGTGCGCTCGATGGTGCTGTGCTGGTGCGAGCCTTACATTTCGTCGTGGTCCGGGTCGTCTTCCGCTACAGAGTTGTGCTCATCGTTTTCCACATTGTGTTCGGCTTGACTGTGCTCTGCCTCACCGGGGGGCAGGTTTTCTCGCCACCCCTTGACTGCTCTAAGCGCCGCTGGCGTGCCGATCTGTTCTAACGTTTCGGCAGCCGCCCAGCAGACCTGCCAGTTGGCCTCGGTGAGGGTCTCGACCAGCGCGGGCACCGCCGCATCTCCCATCGTGCCCAGGGCGTCCACAGCGACACAGCGGTGATCCCACCTGTCGCTGGTTAACAATTCGATCAGGGGCGGAACCGCCGGGGCTCCGATTTCGGCCAGGGCGCGAATGGCCGCACTGCGCGCCGGTCCAGGACGCCGTTCGCGCAGAATATCCAGCAGGGGCGGGATCGCGATCTCGCCGGTTTCCCAAAGCGCTTCGGCAGCCGCCCAGCGCACGCGCCAATCGCGGTTGTCCAGCAGGTGGATCAGGCCAGAGATGGCATCCGCGTGCCGGACGCGACCCAGCGCCCACGCCGCCGCAATCTGCACTTCGGGGCTGCTGTCGCGCAGAATGTCGATCAGGTCAGGGACAGCTTCCACGCTGCCCAGGTCGCCCAGGGCTTCTGCTGCCCGCCAGCGTACACGCTTCTCCGGGTCGCGCAGCCCGCCGACCAGCGCCGGTACCGCGCCTTCTCCGCCAATTTGCCCCAGCACGTCGGTGGCGTGCAACCGGATGCGCCAGTCATCGTCCGACAGTGCATCGACCAGCACCGGCACCGCTGCCGGGCCGATGTCACAAATTGCGCTGGTGATCGCCGTGTGGTTGCCGCCGCCAAACGGTCCCGGCCTGCCATAGCGCAGCGTTTCCAGCAAGGCCATCACTGCCGCCGCCACCTGCATCTTGCCCAGCGCCTGGGCCGCTGCCTCACGTACGCGCCAATCATCGTCGCGCAGCATTTTCATCAGCCCTGGTACCGCGGTGCGGTCGTTCATCTCGCTCAGTTTGCGCGCCGCTGCCACCCGTGCATCGCGGTTGCCGTCTTCCAGCGCTTTGATCAGCCGTTCGACGGCATTGGGTTGGCTGGCATCAATCGAATTGGGATGTTCGGTGGTGGGCTGCTCGCCGGGCGCTCCATCGGTGTTTTCCTCCTGGTTGCGCCGAATGCGTTCCAGCAAGCTGCCGGAAGGACGGCGGTCTGGGGGAGGGGAGTGGCGGGCGCGGCTGCGGTCTGGTTGGCCAGGCCGGGCAAAGGGCGAGACGCGGGTCTTGTCGTGCGCGCGTTGCACCTGGCGGATAAGCTTGCCCCAGGGCGATTTGTCCCCGTCGAAGTTAAGCGCGGGCAGCGTTTGCAGCCGGGGGTGCAGTTCGGTCTGCTCGACGATGACCAGGATCACTTGTACGCCCACGCCCAGCGCAAACATCCACTTGTACTTGACCAGTTCGGAAGCAGTCGATTCGGGGGAGAGGACCAGCACCAGCGCAAACGCATCGCGGATGGCCTGGTCGATGGCTTCGCGCCATTGTTCGTCTTCGCGCAGGTGCCGGTCATCGGTCCATACTGGGAACCCAGCGTCTTCAATCTGGCGGGTGAGGTCTGCCGCGAACGCGGCGTTTTCTACGTTATATGCTACAAAAACATGGCTCATCAAACCCTCGCTCCCTTCGTGCAGCCTGTGCAGCCCGTGTGCTTTTTGGTGTAGCCTCTAGCCGTAACCCCTGGTGGAAAATGGACGTGCGAGGCGCGTCATGCTCATCCCTCGCTGGTGCTTGTATGGCCAGCCTTTTATAACGACAAGCATGACATCCGTATTATACTCCTGATGCAAACACCGTTGTACAGTCCAAAGGTCATGGGTGCGCCCACGCCACCCGGCTGAGAAAGCCCTGCCGGTGACCATCGTCGCGGCCCGGTGCAGCAGACAACGCGGAGGAGAGTGACGGCGCTGAGAGCGAGAAGAGGTTGGGTCGGGTGCGGCCATCATCTCCGGCGAACACCATCTGGGATGAACATGATGCCAGATGATCGGTTGGTTGTTTGCTAGCGATCATAATCCTATCATCAAATGATAGGTATTGCAACGATTAGCGCAATGATCACCTTCAACAAATGACAGACATCATATCGTTTAGTGCAATGTAGCTTGCTGTTACATGATTTATGTGCCATAATACAGGTGAAGGCTGGGCCAGTGCCCCCTGGTCTTTACATTCATCCCCACCAGGCACAAGTGGGGTGATCCGCGCGCGCCGAAAACAAAAACGGACGCCCCGAGTGGAAGGAAGAGGCGATCATGCCTGTATACATTGACATCGAACCGGCCCTGCTGCGCTGGCAGGCCCGGCACAACCAGCGCATGACCTATGAGGAATTGGCGCGCCAGGCCGGGATCACGATTGCGGCCCTCTACCGCATCAAGTCTGGCAAGATGCTTTCGCCCGACCTGCGCAAGATCAATGCGCTGTGCAAAGTGCTGGAATGCGAACCGGGCGACCTGTTCTTCCGCGAGGAAACCAGCGACCTGGACCCCAATACCACGCTCGACCTGGAACAACAAGATATCATCGACGAATGGGAAGCCCGCCGCCGGCGCATCTATGGCAATAAAGCCAACCGCTCCGGGGC
>JAADYV010000048.1 GCA_010092855.1 Chloroflexota bacterium
CCAGATGATGGCGGTTGAGCCGCTGGCGTTTGCCGTCATCGAAACGGTGGCCGCGCCTGGTTTCGCCCCGGCTCCCATGCCGCAGACTGACAGCGGTATTGCGCTGGACACAACCTATGACGACTACAGCGGCCAGGTCACGTTCCAGTACCCGGCAGGCTGGCAGATTCTGTTGGATGACGACGAAACCATCCTGGTGGCCAGCGAGGGAAGTTACGATGGACTCTCCGGCCAGTTTGCGATTGTGGGCTTTAAGTCCACCGAGTACGTACCCAGTCTGACGGGCATGACCGGCACGCCGATAGAACTGTTGGAAGCGGATGCCCAGGCTGGTGTAGGCGAAGGCTTCGACTATGGTGATCTGTACGAAGGGACACTGCAGGATGGGCGGTCGGTGGCCTATACCTACGTGTCCGATGCCAGCGTAGGCGGCGATGGTGTGCTGTTCATCGTGGACTTGGGCAATGGCGAAGCAGCGATGATGATGGTTATCACGGCGCTGGGCGATATGGTTGAAGTTGAACCGTTGGCGTTCGCTGTCATCGAAACGGTGGCCGCGCCTGGTTTCGCCCCGGCTCCGGTACCGCCAGCCTTGCCCCAGACGGACACCGGTGGCAACTTGCAGACCTATGTCAACCCGGATGGCTCGCTTTCGTTCGCTCATCCCACCGGCTGGGTGGCGGAAGCGCTGGACGACCGCGTGGTGCTGATCGTTAGCGCGGAGTCTGTGTACGACCTGCCCGACCTGGACAGCCTGGGCCCGAACGATATGATCGCCATCATCTACCCGACGATAGCCGACAACCCCGACTATCCCGCCGAATTCGCCGACGAGAATACCGTCGCTTCCACGATTGTGTCCTTCTATGCGTCGATGGGGTTTGTCGAGGGCTACCAGCAGGAAGGCACAATGGAGATCTTCACCCTTGGCGCAATGGAGGCCTCCAGCTCATATGCGCACGCCGCCGGACATGACCGCCTGGTGATTGCGGTGGACAATGGCTACGGGGATTACGTGACGCTGATCGCCTACAGCGGCCTCAACGCCATGCCCAACTTCGAGCAGCAGTTGCTTGACCTGCTGGCGTCGGCAGTGGCGGGGTAATGGCGCGCCAGTCTTTGCACGCAGAATACAACCAGTGATGGTGGGCGGGAGCGTATCCCGCCCGCTGTTTTTCCCCGGTGCCCTAACCCGGACTGTCGTCGGGAACAGTCGGCACCTGGGCGGTTGCTTCGTCGTCCCTGGGCGGCAGGATCAGCGTGTCTTCGTCCCCGCCTGTCTCGAATTCCTCCAGCATATCCATCAGCGGCTTGTCGGCAAAGGCAAACGTGCGCTGGCTGGCGCTCAGGATGCCCCGAAAGCGCCCCTCGTGCAGGACGACCAGCACCTGGCCGGGGCTGTCCTGCATGGTTTGCAGCGCACGCGCCGTGCCCAGCGCGGACTGTTCGGTGACGGTCGGCGTCACCACGCCGGGGAAGGGTCGGTCCCAGTCGGCGGGATTGCTGCGGCGCGGCGGCAGGTCGGCCAGGCGCGTGTTCATGCCGACGTTGAGGTCGGCGTGGGCCAGCATCTCGCGCAGTTCTTCGAACCGGGTCGCGGTATAGCGCCGGTTGTCGCCTTCGATGATCAGCCACCACCATTCGTAGCTGTTCGACTGTTTTCGCCAGGCGCGCAGAGCCTGGTGAACCGTGTGCTGCGCCGGGCAGAGCACGTGGGCGTTGGTCGCTTTGTCCAGTTGGGTATCGTCTATCGGCATGAGAAACTCTCCGCATGGTGTCAGGCGCGTCTTGTCGGGCGCGTGTAATCGAGCGCATTGTGTCGGCGCGGTTGTTGCTGTGCATAATAGCACGCTTGTCGCTCTGGACCAACTCGCCATGCGATGTTGATGAATTCGTGAAGAATTTGTGAAAGTTCTACGATTGCCTGTTGCGTTACTGACGCTTGCATGTTATTATGAGGTCACTCTGAGGGAAATTCATATGTTCATTTCAAGGAGCAATCATTATGCTGTATATGCCTCGTGAAGAAGGTCAGGGTCTTGTTGAGTACGCACTCATCCTGGTCCTGGTTGCCGTTGTCGTGATTATCATCCTGGCCCTGCTTGGCCCGGCCATCGGCAACATCTTCTCCAACATCATCAACAACCTGTAAAACGAACACTAAGAATTCCCAACCAGGAGCCTCGCTATATGCGGGGCTTCTTCTTTTTATGGAGGCGGCTGCTGTTTGGCAGCGAAGAGCAACCGTAGGGGACGATTGCGCGCTTTCACGGTAAACTATGTCGTCAGGTCGTGTTGGCGTCTTCGCCTGAAGACGGCGCAGGGTTGGGTAGAAAGCGCCAGCACAACCTGAATGGAGCATGTTCTCCGTTCAATTGAGGGGGTCGGAAAATCGGAAAAAGGCGCGGCAGACTCAAGGAGCAAACACGTGCAACATCGAAAGAACTGGCTGATCTCGCTGGCCCTGGTGCTGGTGACATCGTTGAGTGCCTGTGATCAGTTTTCCGACGGCTCGGAAGTCAACGATCTGGAAACAGAGGTTTTTCAATTACAATCGACCGTCGATAACATGAGCGATATGGACTCGCTCAGCGCGGCGGCGACACAAGTGGCGATTGAAATCACACGTCTGCAAGCCCAGGCCAACGCCGGGACGCCCGGTGCGCCTGCGTTTGCGCCGCAACCGGTGGCTACCTCGTCCGTGCCCCAGACGGCGAATACCCCGGCAGCGGCGGCCAGCAATCCTGGTACCCCCATCGCCACTATTCCCTCTAATCCAGCGGGGGGCAGCGCGCCAGCATCGGGGGGCGTGCCGACGGTCGCCGTTAACCAGACGCCCGGAGGAGCCGGGGGCAGCCAGGCCACGAGCACCACGACCACCTTCTCCAACACCACCACCGCGCCTGGCGTGCGCCAGGAAGATGGCTGCGCAGCGGGTACGTCGCTGGTGTTTGGCTCGGATGCCGACGAGATTTTCGTGGTGACCACCATCCGCAACCTGCAAGCCGGTTCGACCATCGGCGCGCGCTGGATGGTCAACGCGCAGGAATACTACTACGAGGAAAACTGCTGGACACCAGATCAGAACTGGGACGAAGTGTGCGCCTGGTGCTCGATTTCGGCCAACAGTGGCGTATTCGACACGGGGAGCTGGTCCGTCGAACTGCTGCTGGATGGCGAGTTGCGTTCGCGAGCGCGCTTCCAGGTCAACCCGGCGGACGGCATGGTCGACGAGCAGTAGGCCCAATCCACCCCAAAATTGCGTATTCGATGGAGCATTCAGCTATCAGGAAAAAGCAACGCAATCTGCTTACCTATTCCTGCGCGTGCCCGCGTGCTGATGGCTGATCGCTATTTCTTGAAGGAGCAAGCCTTTATGCAGTGGCAGAACGCCATACCCACTTTGCTGGAACCCATTATCGCTCTGCCACGCCTGGGCCTGGTCACGGACGTGGATGGCACGATCAGTCCCATTGTAGACCAGCCCGACGACGCCCAGGTCACGCCGCGCAGCCGCGACCTGTTGCAGCAATTGGTGCAGCACCTGCCGCTGGTGGCCGTGATCTCCGGGCGAGCGGCGGACGACGTGCGCGCGCGGGTCGGCGTGGAGGGGGTGGTGTACGTGGGCAATCACGGGCTGGAATGGTGGGTGGAAGGCCAGATCGAGCTGGCCCCTGGCGCGCAGCAGTTCCGTCCGGCGCTGGCCGCCGCGTTGTACGAGGCGCAGGCCGCCCAACTGCCCGGTATGCTGGTTGAAGACAAGGGCGCGACGCTCTCGATCCACTATCGCAACACGCCTGATCCCCAGGCAGCGCACGAGACCTTCACGCCCATCGTGCAGCGCATCGCGGCGGCGCATGGCCTGAGCCTGTTCCAGGGGCGGATGGTGTACGAGCTGCGGCCCCCGGTGGCGATCAACAAGGGCAGCGCCTTTGCGCAGCTTATCACGCGCTATGGGCTGGAAGCCGCGTTTTACCTGGGCGATGACACCACCGATGCCGACGCGCTGCAGAAGGCGCGTGAACTGCGCACAGCGGGCGCGTGCGCCGCGCTGGGCCTGGGTGTCACCGCCGAGGAGACTCCCCAGGTGGTCTACGATTCTGCGGACGTATTGGTGCCGGGCGTGACCGGCGTTGAATCCTTTTTGGCCTGGCTGCTGGAAGCGCGCAGCGCGTCATCAACCTGATCGTAGAACCACCGTTTGACATCCGCGTTTTTCACTTGCTGGCGCAGCGCTTCCGCCCGGCGACGGCGTTCGTCCGGCTGCATCTTCAGCGCGTGGTGGATGGCTTCGGCGGTGCCGTGCACGTCAAATGGTGAGACGGTTAGCGCCTTCTCGCCCAGTTCGTAAAACGCCCCCGCATATTCGGACAGCACCAGCACCCCGTTGCGCTCATTGACCAGCGCGCCCTCTTTGGCCACCAGGTTCATGCCATCCGCGATGGGGTTGACCAGCAGCACGTCGTATAGCTGCATGGCGGCCAGCGCACGGTGATAGTTTTCGCCCACCAGGACGCGTACCGGCTCCCAATACTCGTCGCTAAATTCGGCGTTGATCATACCCGCCTGGGCCATAATCGCCTGTAGATAGTCCTGGTATTCGTCGACTTCCATGCGCGACGGTACCAGCAGCGCCAGCATCTGCACCTTGCCGATATGTTCTTTGTAGCGTTCGAGCAGCGCACGGTAGGCTTCCAGGCCGCGCAGAATGTTTTTGCTCGGTTCGATGCGGTCCACGCGCAAGATTAGCTTGCGGTCGCCGATAAACGTGATCTGCTGGTCCTTGAGCATCCGGGTATAGGGTTCTTCGACCAGCGTTTCGATCTGCTCGGTATCAACCGAGATCGGGTAAGCGTGAGCTTTGACGCGGCGTTCATGAAAGTAGATCGTGTCGCGGCTGCCGCGCGAATGGGCGGCGGGCACATAAAAGCGGCAGCACTGTACAAAGTTAAAGGCGTCTTTGGTGGTGTGGAAGCCGACCCGGTCCGATTGCAGCAGGCTGGTCAGGATCGCGTTGCGCATCTCGGCGGGCAGCACGCGCCACGCATCCGGCCCCGGCCAGGGGATATGCACAAACGGCTGAATCTGCACGCTCCGGCCCAACATCTCGCGTAGATAGCGCGGGACGAGGTAGAGATGGTAATCTTGCGGGAAGATGATCACCGGGCGGTTTGAGCCGCCAGTGGCCGTGCGCACCGTATCCGCGATCACTTCTGCAAACAGTTTGTTGACGGCCACGTAGCCGTTGCGCCACGCCTGCCACGTTTCGCGCGTGATGCTGGGTGTGCGCGGGATGTCCCATAGCTGGTGTTGGATAAACCACAGCAGCGGATTGGCGATTTCGTTGTAGTATTGGTCATAGCGCCGCGCAGTGGGCCGCACCAGGCGCAGCTTGATGCCTTCGACCTCCTGCACGGTGTCTTCATGTTGCTCGACCCACTTGCGATCCCCTTTGCCCAGTGCGGCGGCGATCCACAGCACGTCGTGTTTTTCGGCCAGCGCCCCTAGTGCAGTCACCAGACCGCCGCTGCCCCGTTTGCTTTCGAGTGCGCCGTCTTTGTTCACGCTGAATGAATAGGGACCGCGATTGGACGCAATCACGATCAGGGGCGATTCAGTCGGGTCGCCCGTTGTGTCACTCTCCTGAAGATTAGCGGTTGTCAACGTTGTCCTCCCTGTTGGGTGAATCCTGGTTTCGAGGAGTCGAGCAGGATCGCACCACAGATATAAAGCAAGTCTATTGGGTCCTTTTGGGGAACTACCCACACCTTAATTGTACCAGATTCTGCCGGTCCCCCGGAGATTTGTGCGTTTTGACCGTCGACCGCTCGTGTTTTTGCGCTACACTAGCGGGCCAATTCATTGCCTGCTGCGGAAGGTAGGGAGACTTATGACCGCATACGATACGCCACGTTTTGTTGTGCCGGACGACAACCTGGTTCCGGTCAACGACTATCCCAGCCACCTGTACACCATTCCCCCCTCGCGCATGTTCCTGATCCGGCGCTCGCTCCAGCGCTATATCGACAA
>JAADYV010000351.1 GCA_010092855.1 Chloroflexota bacterium
ATACCCAAAAACTAACAACTACTAGTAACACGCGGAAAATCACTCGATCTCAACAAGTGCATACCTTCAGTGAACAAGTAGGTAGCCGAAAAGTAGGTACCTGTGGCCAACGACGTGATCATCAAAACACTCATTTCCGATCTCCACCACCGCAACGGACAGACGCGCCTGGACGCGATCCAGGCGCTGGTGGCGCAAGGCGCTGCCGCTATCCCATGCCTGATCGACGCGCTGCGGCACCGCGAGCCCGCCACCCGTGTGGGAGCCGCGCACGTTCTGGGCCTGTTGGGATCGCCCGCTGTTGACCCGCTGTTGACAGCGCTGCACGCCCCGCACGAGCTTACCCGGGCCGGGGCAGCGGTAGCGCTGGGCCACATCACCGACGCGCGCGCGCTTGACTCGTTAATCGCGTGCCTGGTGGATGAGTACGCGGTGGTGCGTGTGAGTGCGGTGGCCGCGCTGCGCCAATTCGCTGACAGCCGCGCCATCAAGCCCCTGATCACCGCGCTGGCCGACCCGGACGCCGAAGTGCGGGCCGAAGCCGTCGCCGCGCTGGGCCAGAACGGGAAGCCCGCCATTCGCCCGTTGGTGATGGCGCTGCATAACCCCGACTGGCAGATTCGTGCCGGGGCCGCGCGTGCACTGGGGTCGATTGCCGACAAGCGCGCCGTTTACCCGCTGATCGCCACGCTGCACGATCCCGACATCCAGGTACGGGCTGGGGCGGCGCAGGCGCTCGGCCAGATCAAGAACCAGCGCGCCGTCGAACCGCTGATCACGGCGCTGCGCAACGCCTCGCCGGTCGTGCGTGCCAATGCTGCGCGCGCCCTGGGCCTGATCGCGGATGAACGCGCCGTCAAGCCGCTGATCAACGCCATGAAAGACGATGTCGCGGCGGTGCGGGCCGGGGCAGCGGTGGCGCTGGGCTTGTTGGGGGATATGCGCGGGGTCCCGGCCTTGATCTTGGCCCTGCGTGATATGGAAGATGTCGTTCAGTCGTGGGCCGTGGGGGCGCTGGTGCGCATCGGCATCCCGGCGCTGGAACCGCTGGTGACCGCGCTCTACAATTCCGACCCGCGTGTGCGCACCAATGCGGCCAGTGCGCTGGGGTCGATTGGCGACCTGCGCGCCCGTGATGCGCTGCAATCGGCGGCAGAAGACCCGGACGACCGGGTGCGGGTGGCGGCGTGTGCGGCGCTCGAAAAACTGGTGCACAACACGCCGGGCAGGACGCGCCATACTGCGCCCAACGATGAAACCGCGGGGGCGGATGGCGCCAGTGATCCCGCCAGGATTGAGCGCATCAACCCGCCGAGTGCCACCGGCGAGATGCAGCCCGAACCACCCACCTCCGGCAACTTCAACCTCAACGTGTAGCGCGGGGCCACGAAAATCTGACAGGTGTGGGAATACTGCGCCCCATGCGCTGCTCAAAGCCACGCAGCTACATCATTAGAAAGTCTGCTAAAGCGACTCCGGTCGGGGAGCCAGCGCTGATATCGCAGGAGAGTAAGCTCGCCCAGCGGAAGCAGAAACGAGTCGCTTCAGGCGACTTTTTTCATGTAACCTGTGCGCTCCCAGTAGCAGAGCGGCATCCGGTAGCGGAGCGGCTTGAGCCACAGGCAGCAGTGTGGCGTATCTTCCTGTCAGGCTTGCGCAGCCTCAGTCACGTTGACCATGACCTTGCCGCGCGCACGCCCGGTTTCCAGATAGCGAATCGCTTCCGCCGTTTCGCTGAGCGGGTACGACCGGTCGATTACGGGGACGACTTTGCCCGATTCGAGCAGGTCTTTGATAAGCAGCAGATCGGCTTTTTGGGTCTGGGCAGTTCCCATGCTGCCGATGGTTTTGCTGCTGGCCCGCGTTATTAACGATCCCAGGAGCATCACCTGGAGTATCATCTGCCGCAACGTGGTGAACCCGGCCACCACACACCGTCCATCAGGCGAAAGCGCGCGCCGGTATGCCGCCGCCGTCCGGTTGCCCACCGCATCATAAATCAGGTCATACTGCTGCCCGGTGCGCGTGAAATCCTCCTGGGTGTAGTCGATGACGTGGTCCGCGCCAATCGAGCGCACCAGGTCCAGGTTGCGCGTGCTGCACACGCCGGTGACTTCGGCCCCCACTGATTTGGCATACTGCACCGCAAACGTCCCCACACCACCCGATGCGCCGTTGACCAGGATCTTTTCCCCGGTCTGAATGTTTCCCGTATCGCGCAGGCCCTGGATCGCCGTGAAACCCACCACCGGAGTCGAGGCAGCTCCTTCAAACGAGATGCCAGCCGGTTTGTGGACGAGGCTCTTTTCCGTGCCAACCGCATATTCAGCAAAACCGCCAAAATTGACGCCCCCGAAGACCTCGTCGCCGGGTTGAAATTCGGTGACGCTGCTGCCCACCGCCGCCACCCGCCCCGCGATGTCGACCCCGAGTCGGTTCATTTTGGGTTTGCGCAACCCGGTATCCAGGCGGACGAAAAATGGCGCGGCGCGCATGATGTGCCAGTCCAGCGGGTTGGTGGCGGCAGCCACGACTTGCACCAGGGTTTCGTTGTCTTTCGGAGCAGGCTTCTCAACCTCTTTGAGTTCCAAGTAATCTGGCGGTCCGTAGCGGGTGAAGACAATCGCTTGCATGGTTTTCCTCCCAAAATAGTTTCAAGCTGGTTTTTATGATAGTGTTCACATTAATCTGCTATACGTGGAACAGCGTAAGGAAGTTGCACCCTGGCAGCAATGATCCTATGGAGGTGACGCGCTTGCAGGCGTTTCGGTGGTCCATATACCGGGGCAAGCGCGGCGGGTGCCGGGCATGGTGACGCGGCCCAGCCAGGACACGACTGGCACCGGTCACCTCAATCGCGGGTGGTGCGGTCCGCCCTTGTTCGTTAGTGACGCACGCCCTCGAACGCTGTCGCAAAGCCGGGCAGCGCGCGCTCGATCATGTCTTCATTGGCTGTCAGCGAGATACGGAAGTACCCCGGCTGCTCGACCACCGTCCCCGGCAGGCACAGGATGTTGAGCTGGCCCAGTCGTTCGACAAACGCCCAGTCGTCGGCCAGTGGGGACCGGGGCAGCAGGTAGAACGTGCCCTCAGGCGTGTGCACGTCATACCCCACGCGCTGCAGTTCACCCACCAGCCAATCCCTTTTGTGCTGCAACTGCTCGATATCGATCGAGAGTTTCTCCAGGTCCGGCAAGGCATGTTGAAGCAGCGCATTCGGGAAGGAATAGCCGGTCAGCACCTGCGCTCCGAAAATCGCCTGGCGCACGACCTCACGGTCGGGCATGGTAGGCGGCAGCGCAATGTACCCGATGCGCTGGCCCGGCGTCAGCAGCGTTTTGCCGTAGGTATAAAGCAAAAAGGAGGTGGGGTAGTATTCGGTCGGGCTGGGATAGCGCGCGCCATCGTAGACGATGCGGCTGTAGGCTTCGTCGGACAGCAGGTATATCGGGCGCGCGTAGCGTTCGCTGGCCTCGGTCAGCAGGTTCGCCAGCGCCTGGAGCGTGGCGGGCGGGTAAATCTTGCCGGTGGGGTTGTGGGGCGAATTCACGATAATGGCGCAGGTGTTGGGGGTAATCGCGTCGGAGATGGCGGCCAAGTCGAGGTCAAACGTGGCCGAATCGATCGCAACCCGCACCGGCGTTCCGCCTGCCGCCGTGATCAGTGGTTCATAGAAGAACCAGGGTGGGGTGATGAAGATCACCTCGTCGCCGGGGTTCACGACGGCGTTCAGCGTGACCGCAATCGCCGCAAACCCGGCGGTGGTCATGTGGATGTCGTCGGCCTCGAACGGCACGCCGCGCCACAACCGAAGCGACTGCGCGACGGTTTCGCAGGACTGCTGTTCATTCATTTTGTAGGCGAACCAGTCCTTGTTTTGCGGCACGACCGCCCGTTGGAGCGCGTCCACAAAACCGGGCAGCGGCATCTCGTGTGGGTTGCCCACCGCGAAATCGCTGAGGTCAGGCGTTTGGTCGTATTCGGCGTAGAACTGGAAGAAGCGCAAAAACGACGTCATCGTGCCTACCGCAGCTTGCATACGGTGTGCGAATTGGTGTGGTGGCAGCATGGATGGTCTCCTGGGATGGGTAGCTCGATGCTTCTATGTATGGGGAACTTAAACCATTTGAACAGGTCCTGCCAACTTTGACGACCGCGCGGGCTCCTTTGTCATCCTAGGGATTCACCACTAATCACCCGTTAGCATATTGTTTGGACATATCCACCCGATTACATCGGTATTTTCTCATCTACTATTTTGTGTGATACGCTGGAGGTAGGCCGTGTAGCCCAGGCGGCACACAGTCCCAGGCCGATCAAAAAAGCGCACATCAGCGCTAGGCGCACATCGGCGCGTAACCGTTCGGTTGGTGGCAAAATCTCAACACAGCAGACATAGACAAAGGAGCGGAACCAGTGCGAATCGTCCTCGTGGTACTCATACTGTTGGCAGCAAGCCTGGCGTGCAACGGCGAAGACTCGTCTGACTCGGGTTCTTTGAACGGCGGCGGGAATGGCGGTGGTGGTGGAGGCTCCTCTGGCCAGACCCAGCCCGACCTGGAGATAACCGACCTCGACGTGGTGGAAACCAGCGGCGATGATGTCGATTTTACGGTGACCATCCACAATCGAGGGAGCAGCATCAACCGCGATTTTGTCGTAAGATGCGAGGTCCCATGCCGAACTGAGCCAGGGTGGTCACCCACGTATTTTGGGTACAATTATGATCGCGGCTCGATGGGCGCTGGCCAGAGCGTTACGCTTGGCGAGGGGGTTTGGCTGAACCTGGGCGATTGTCCGTTTTCCACGTATCGCGAGTTTACCTGTGACGTGGATGCGGAGAACAATGTAGATGAATCGAATGAAGGGAACAATACGTATTCGGAGAGTATCTACACCAATCGTTAGTCAAGTGTAGGCTGTGCCGCCCGAATGGGCCAAACATGACCGCCAAAAAGGTGCTTCCGGCGGGCTTTGCGGCCACGCCCGGAGTGCCTTTAGATATCCTCATCATTCCGCGCTGTCCCACTACCCCGGAACAGACGCTTTGTGTCGCCCGCAACCACCCCGACCAATCACTCTGTTTCCACGATGTAGTACGCGCGGCCCCGCCCGCCGATCTTGCGCAGCCGTCCCCGCGCCACCAGGTCGTCCAATTCGCGCTGCAAGCGGTCGGGGCGGGTGCCCCGGCACAGGGTGCGCAGTTCGCGCAGCGTGATGCTGCCGTGATCGTTCAGGTGCGCCAGGATGCGCTGCTGGCAGGTAGTTAGCGGCTGGTCGGGGAAGCCAGTTCCCGTGCTGCGCCCGTTGTAGAGCCGCACCGTGACGTGATAGGCCCCGGCCTCGAAGCGCAGCGGGTGCTGCAGCCCATGTTTGGCGGCAACTTCGATCATGCGTGTGATGCCAAACCCGGGCTGTTCGATGTAGCCCCATTCCCACAGGGCGCGCGCTAACCGGGGATTACGGCTCAGGCGGCCTTCGACCAGGTGCTCGACCGTCAGGAAACCGGGCAGCCCGCCGGGACTGGTGATCTCCAGCCGGTCGGCGAACATGCCTACGTCGATGTGGTGCTGCCGCAGCCGGTAATCGCGGTGGCACACGGCGTTGACCAGCGCCTCGCGCACGGTGAAGGCCGGGTATTCCGGTTGGCCCAGCCCGCTCATCTGCCCGCGCACCACGTCCCACAGCCGGTCGATCAGGTGTGGCAGCGGCCCGTCGACCGTTTGCTCAGCCGCCGCCAATGGGTGATCGCTGTCGCCCAGGTAGCGCACGAAGCGCGCGAAACTCTGCGGCAGCCAGCGCTGGGGGGACTTGCCAAACAGCAGGATGCCGACCACCGTCACGCCACCCGCCGGAGTCAGTGCACTCAACGCCACCAGCAAGTCGCGTTCGTCTGCCGGGGACGGCGTGTCCAGGCGCAGCGCGCGTTGCTCGATGAAGCGCTGCACCAGCCCCAGGTCGAGGTGTTCCAGCGCCGCGCCGGGCACCACCTCGGCCTCGAAGTCGCCTGTCGCTCGGTGACTGAGCAGCGCGCGGATTTCGTCGCCGTTCAGCACGCGGTTGCCGCTGATGGTGCGCACCAGCACGCGCCCATCCGCCAGCGCATGGACCCGGTCGCCGCGCGGCACGTGGATCAGCGGGTGGGCACCATTGGCGACGGGAGCCAGGTGCAGCGGCGGATCGCAGTGCGCGGTGGCCCGCTGCGCGGCATCGACCCATTCTGCGGTGAGGTCGGTTGGCAGCGCGATTGCACCGCCGTCGGTGTTGGTCAGTGCGACCGCATTCTCGGCGATGGCGACGGGGTCGGGTTCGACTATAAACGAAAGCAGCGGCCCAGGACCGCCGGTCAGTGTGTGCATATCGTATCGCATAGCCCTAACTATACGCCAGACCCGCGCATTGGTCCAGGGTTGGTTGGGTGCAGGAACAATTGCGGCTGTGTTGGCGGCGGGTGTTGAGGCCCGTTCTTGTCGCCTGGGGCGGACGCCGCTTCGCGGCCAGAAGTCCCCTGGTTAGAAATTCGTTTTCGTCACCAACCGTTCACCCTCAAATTTCATCACTTACCGACGAAGACTGAATAGAACAACTGTGCTATAATCTAGTCATCCTGGACGGCCACGGACCCGCAACCCTTTCGAGTTTCGTGGCGGAGTGGGGAATGTCCGCCACCCTATCGTCGATCAGCGGGTAGCCGTCAGACCAGCCGCGAGGCGAGGTCGTCCAGGGGAAAAACGGTCGGGGCGTATGCCGCGGTTCGGATACGCCCCGCCAACCGTTGGGGAGGTGACGAGATGACCGCACAAACCTTCAAACAGCGCGACCGTCCACCGGTCGAAGACCGCGTGTGTCACGCCATCCGGCTGCTGGCCGAAGGGTACCCCCCGGACGCCGTCGCCGCTATGATTCACGTCCGCCCGCCGACGCTGGCCACGTGGCAGCGCTCCGCGCATTTCCAGGCGCTGCTGGGCTGTCTGCGCGAGATGGGCGATCTGCAGGCCGCGCGCGAGGCGTTGGAGGACCTGACGCCGGACGCCATCGCCGCGCTGGAACGCGCCCTCACCGGCAGCGACGACCGGCTGGCAGTCCAGGCTGCGCGCGACGTGCTGGACCGGGTGGGCCTGATCCGGCACCAGGGCAGCAAAGACGACAACATCCCGCACACCATCACAGTGGAGTATCGGACGCATGACGGTAAGCCTCAGTCAATCGCACCCTGGGCAGAGCGCCATCCTGTTTCACCCCGCGCGCTTCAAGGTGGTGGCCTGCGGTCGCCGCTTCGGGAAGACGGAGACGGGCAAGATTCTGCTGGTTGAGCGTGCCATGATGGGCAAAGTCTGCTGGTGGATCAGCCCCACCTTCCGCATGGCCGACGACGTGTGGCGCAGCCTGAAAACCTCGCTGGACGGCGCAGTGCTGGCCAA
>JAADYV010000352.1 GCA_010092855.1 Chloroflexota bacterium
CGGACGACGGGCGTCCAGTCGGCGTTGCTGCCGGAAAACTCGTAGGCTGTTTGCGGAACAGATCCGTTGGCTGGTGGCGCGCCATCATCCAATGCAGTGTCACTCTCCGGCACGCTGTCTGGGTAAAACTCGGCCAACGGCAGCGTGATCACCACCTGCTGCTCCAGGTCCGCAAAGACGTGAAAGTCCCCCGGCCCCATCGCGTTGGGCGTGGCGTTCATGATCCGGACGCCGTTCACATAGATCAGCACGGTGTCCAAACGCTCAACGCGCAGCGGAAGAATGTAGCGTTTTACTGTGCGCTCGCCACGTGTGCCCCCTTGCCCCACGTAATCCGGAATGTCGTACAGATCGTACTGGTTCTCGAACCAGTAGTACTCTCGCAACTGCTGGTCTGAGAGCGGTTGGCCTTCTTGAAGCGTGGCCAGGGCGTCCTGCGCTCCGATCAAAACGTCACCGGTTGTTAAGATGTCACCCACGATGGGGATAAAGCCGAGGCCCGCCATCAGCACTTGCGTAAACAGGAACCCACCGGCTGGCAGCCACACCGACTCGAGTTCGGTGGGCGGCTGGGCGCGCTGCCAGGTGGTGTTGCCGCCGTTGTTGATCAGGATGTCCTGGCTCGCGATATCGGCGAGTTCCATTCTGTCGTCGGGGAGCACGAGCGCGATCGACGCTTGCCCGATGTCCCAGGTCTGTGTATTGTCGCTGCCGTCGTAGTTCGGCGTCAGGAATTCGACCGTGAGGTTCAACGTCATGCCGGTGGGAATCTCCCGCGGGCCGGATACCCGCACCGTAAAATCGACCTCGTCCCCGGTCGGACCTGTGATCCCAGATGTTGTGCTGTCGTGCATGACGGGCAGCGTATAGGTGTTCTCATACAACACTCTGTCGTCAGATGACTGCGCCCGTGACGGTGAAAGCGGTATGAGCATCGCTGCTAGCATGAGCACCAATATCCCATGTGCAACTCGGATCATATGTCGCGACTTTGACACTTCACCCCTCCATAAACTAAACGTCCCTTTTTGCTCAGTATATGATTCAAGATACCGTTAACGCAAATGTGCAGCACTCGCACCTTGCTT
The DNA here is from genome assembly GCA_010092855.1 of Chloroflexota bacterium. Lineage (GTDB taxonomy): Bacteria > Chloroflexota > Anaerolineae > Aggregatilineales > Aggregatilineaceae > TC-15. The sequence goes on from JAADYV010000352.1 coordinate 1,089, forward strand.
CGCGCAATGGCTTGGTTGTCCCAGTGATGGCCCTCCTTCCTGAACGTTGATCGTGTTGCGCGTTAGCGTCTGTGGCGAGCGTGCCGGCCTAGTTCACCGCGTCATCCGGTTCGCCCTGGCAGCGCTGCCAATCGGCGACGGCGTCCAGGGCGGCGGGCGTGCCGATTTGCTGCAAGGCGCGGACCGTCTCGGCCTCGACTTCCGCGCGGCAGGGGGCAGGCTTGTTGCGCGCCACGAGCAGCAGCGCCAGCGGCTCAACGGCGGATTCGTCCCCGATCATGCCCAGCGCCTCGACTGCGTTCAGTCGCACGCACCAGTCCGGGTCGCGCAGCGCACGCACCAACACGCGGATCACGTCCTCCCCCAGCCGCCCCAATGACAGCGCGGCCCCCATGCGCACCAGCCGCCGCTCGTCGCTCAACGCCTGGACCAGCGCCGGGATTGCGCGCGCATCGCCCAGCTTGCCCAGCACCAGCGCCGCGCTCAACCGCACCTCCGGGGACGCATCGCCCAGCGCCCGGCACACGGCATCCAGCGCGCGCGGATCGCCCAGTTTGCCCAACGCCAGCGTCGCACAATCGCGCACGATGTCGTCGGGATCGCGCAGCATGGCGATCAACGGCTGCAACGCGCGCGGATCGCCCTCCGCGCCCAGCGCCTGTACACCTGCGCAGCGGACAGCAGGGTCCTCGTGGTTGAGCAACTCAACCCGGTCCTCAAACGACATGTGCCCCCTCCTATTGCTGTCCGGTGCTTAGCGTAATTGTAGCAGCATTTCGATATAGGGGTGCTAGCTCGTACTTGGCAGAAGGCGGGACGCAAGGCGGGGAAGGCGCACACAATCTGCCCGGCATAGTGCCCCCCAACACATGGGGCGTCATGCCTGCCTGGCGCGGTTTCCAATCGAACCTTGTGTAATCGGCACAAAAAACCGGGGCGTAGCGCGCGTTGCCTACGCCCCGGAATTATGATCCGGCGGTGTCCGGGAGGATTTCACACCAACACATGCCTATCCGCTGCGCTCCATCAGCCGGTAGAATTCGTCGCGCAGGGCGGGGTTAGTGCGGAATTCGCCGCGCTTGGCGGTGGTGACCATGTTGACGCCGTGCTTCTTGACGCCGCGCAGCGCCGCGCACGAGTGCTGCCCTTCGACCACGACCATCACCCCGACCGGGTCCAGGTGTTCGTCCAGTGCGTCCGCAATCTCGTTGGTCAGCCGCTCCTGGACCTGCAAGCGCCGCGCGAACATATCCACGATGCGCGGGATTTTGCTGAGGCCGACGACCTTGTTGCGCGGGATGTAGGCCACGTGCACCTTGCCCACGAACGGCAGCATGTGGTGTTCGCACATGGAGTTGTAGTCGATGTTGGCCACCATCACCATCTCGCCGTCGCCATATTCAACCTCAAACATAGCCCCGTTGATGATCGTTTCCACGTCCTGGTGATAGCCTTCCAGCAGTTCGTCGTACATTTTGGCGACGCGGTGCGGGGTGCGAAGCAGGCCGTCACGGTGCGGGTCTTCGCCCACGTTTTGCAAGATCAGGCGTACCGCGTTCTCGATCTCGGCCTTTGCGTTTAGCGCAGAGAGTTCCTGGGTGGCCAGGTGTTCGGCCAGGGCGTGATAGTGCCCATTGCCGTTTGAGTTGCCATTTCCGTTGTTCGACATGTTATTGACCCCTTTGTGTCAAAAGTGTGTCTGAGTACAGCGAGCGATTGAGTGGTGTTCCTGTGCTGCACAGTTCTTTAGATGCGCCCGCACAGACAGAGGATGCCCGTCTCGCATTAAAGCACCCTTAGGAATATCGTAGAAATGCATAAGAATAATCCATATACTTATCATAAAAATCCCCCGACCACCGGCACATACCGCTATAATCTGAAATATACGGCACAAACGGCTACAATACAGGGAGCAAAACATGGCAACCACTTACGCTACAGCAGACATCCAGACCAAACTGGCGGACTATCCGAATTGGCGGCTGGGCGACGACGGGCAGTTGCACGCCGACTACACGCTCAAGAACTTTATGCAGGTGATGCTGTTCGCCAACGCGATTGGCCACCTGGCCCAGGTCGCGGACCATCACCCGGACCTGCTGATTCACGGCTACAAGCACCTGCGCATCAGCGTGATGACCCACAGTGAGAACGGCATCACGGACAAAGACTTCGCCCTCATTGCCCAGATCGACGCGCTGCCGGAGTATAAGTAGAGCAGTTATTGGTGGTAAGTTTTTGGTGATTGGTGTTCGACGTCCGGTTCGGGTAGGGGCGTATTGCAATACGCCCTACCAGGCAACCCGCCAAAAAACCATTGGCCAGCACCTAACAACCAATCACCATTAACCAACCACCGCTTTTTCGAGGACGACCCATGCAAGGCAAACGAGTGTTTCTGTTCCCGTTGATCTTCGTGCTGGTGACCGCGCCGGTCGCGATTTACGCGCTGGTGACCTTCACGCCCGACTCCGACTGCGACTGTGAGTGCAGCACAGCGGCCAATGTCGCCCCGCATTCGCACGGCTACGGGCTGGTCAGCAGCATCACGGACGACATGCAGTTGATCTTCAACGTCACCCCGGCGGCGGAACTCTACCAGCTCAACGACGACGGGCGGCTGGAGTTGTGCGGCGACATCGACGTGAGCGCAGAGATGAAGCACATCACCATCGACGTGAACGACGCCGCGCTTAGCCTGGGCGAGCGTCTGCCGGTTTCCGTCACACTGACCATTGTGGACGCGGCCACGGGCAATGTGCTGGTCAGCGAGCAGAATGCACCGGCCATGTATGCGCAGGGGCACGGCTACCACTTCGGCGACAACTACCTGGTACCCAACGGCACGACTTATGACTGGACGGTGACGGTCAGCCCGGTAACAGCGCTGCGCCAACCCGGCGTGGAGGACCTGTGGACCGAGCCGGTGACGTGGGAGGGCAGCTTTGCGCTGGCGGAAGATGGCACCGTCACCCAGGCAGCAGCGGCGGGCAGCAGCGGCATGTTCAGCAGCGCGTCTGGCGGCGTGATCACGGTCGGCGACTTCATCGCGCAAGGGCTGCACGTCACGCTGGTTTACGAAGACCGTGCGATCCCGCTGGTGGCAGCCGATGGCACCGCGCAAGGTGTGCCCGACGGCAGCCGTTACTTCGTGGTGGATGTGACCGATCACCAGGTCAACTTTGAGGAGAAACTGCCCGGTGCAGAGGTGGTGCTGGTGTTTGAGCGCGATAGCTCCACGCTGGAGGTTACGGCCGACCCCGTAATCTCGCCACTGTACGGCTTCCACTACGGCGCGAACGTGGCGCTGGAGCCGGGCGAATGGTCGATCACGGTCGAGGTGGCAGGACTGGCCTTTCGTCGCCATGCAGGATCAACCGTGAACCTGGGCCGCAGTCCGATCAGCGAAACGTTCACACTGGCGGTGAGTGACGGCTAACCACGCCACCAGAAACAGTATTTTCATTCGCCTTCTCTGCTATGCCTATCTCCCCCTAAACTGCGCCATACAGAAAGCGAAATGGCGTCAAGGAAATTATTTATATAAATTTTACATTTATATGAGATAATCACGCCTCAACACTGCACCATGAAGCAGATTATGGGAGAGTGGTTGTGAAGTCAAAGCGTGTTTTTCGGCTGGCGCTGGCCGGGCTGATGGCGGCGGCGGTCGCGCCTGCGGTGCTTGCAGTACCCGTTCTGGCCCAGAGCGGCGGGGGTGGCAATCCAGCGATCATCTTGTGCCAGAATGGTTTTGGGTGTTATTACTCCGATGAATCAGGAGACTTCCCCACCGGTGATCTCGAGGCGCTCTTAGGCGCACCGGACTCCTACGGGCATAACATCGTCGTGTGTACTGCCGAAGCCGGGTGTGTGTGGAGTCCGCTCAATTCGGACGATCTGGATACCACCTATGGCGGGTCCGGCACCACCCAGTTTTTGGGCACGGACTTCGACGAGGGCGAAGCGGATGAAATGATGGCCGATGAGGGCATAACCTTCAGTGAGGACGAAGCCGACGAGATGATGGGCGACGCCGGCATGTCGTTCGACGAAGCCGAAGCGGACAGCGTGGAACCGGACTCGATCCTGGATGACATTGACGCAGTGTCGGCCATTAACGTCACGCCCCAGTCCGGTTTGTGGACGTCGAATCAATACCCCGGCACCGCGGTGTGTGACATCGGCGCGATGGAATTTCCGGCTGGCCCCCCACAAACCGGCACGCTGACGGTGTCCCAGGATGGCAGCGCGGTCACCCCCGAAAGCCTGGTCCCAGATGCGCCACCGTTTCAGTTGCAGCGCGTCAGAGGTGGCCATTACCGGGGATCGCAGTCCATTGATGGGGGCACGCTCACGGTTGACCTGCTGTTCACGGCGGAGGGCCTGGCGCAAGGGCGCATTCATGGCAACGTCACCCAGGAGGGCATCACCTGCGATCTTGTGTGGCGCTTCTGGATGGTGGCCGGGGACGGTGACCTGACACCCGAAACCGACGACACCGAGCCAGAAATACCCGACGAGCCGGAGATGCCGGAGGAACCAGAGCAAGAAAGCGAAGCCCCGGAACTGGTCTCGTGACCGCCTGATCTTGAGCGTTTTCCGGGGGCAGTGAATGGAGTCGCGGGAAGTCACTGCCCCTGTTCTGATTTCCCATTTTTTTTGAACTGTATACCGTATAGGAGACGTGATGTGATGTCGAAGCATGTGTATGCACTGCTGATAACGATGCTGCTGGCAGTCTTTGTGCCAGTGTTTTCTGTAGTCGCCCAGGATGGCGGGGATGGCCCGGCGTTGGTCTTTTGTGAGAGTGGCTCCGGCTGTGCCTATTCGCCCATTTCTGGCGAACTGTCCAACGACGATGTCTCGTTGGTGCTGGGCGAGGAAGACCCCTACGGAAACGACGTTGTGGTGTGTGATGTGGCCGGGGGCTGCCAGTGGGCGAACCTTGATCCGGAAGACCTGGACCTGGTCAACGGCGGCGATGGTGAGGTGAATTCGCCTGAAATCGACTTTGACGACGAGGCTGATGCAAACGAAGACGACGAAATCATCTTCGACGAAGACGAAGTCGAGCCGATTGAAGACGACGAGATGATCTTTGACGAAGACGAGGTCGAGGCTTACGACACCGAAGCCCTGATCTTTGACATCGACGAAATAACGGCGACCACTGTCACCCCCAAGTCTGGCAATTGGACCGCGTATCACCTGCCCGGCGCGATGGTGTGCGACGTCATCACCATCGACATTCCCGCTAGCCCGCCGCAGTCCGGCACGGTTTCCGTCTCCGAAGATGGCAGCACGCTGACCCTGGAAAGCCTGGACGCAGAGGTAGGGTCTGTGCCGATGGTGCGCGTGGCCGGTGGTTATTATCATGGCGAACTGACCATCGAAGGGATAACGCTCAACTACGAAGAATTCTTCCTGGACGACGGGTATGCCCTGGGGCTAATTCACGCGACCTTCACACAGGAGGGCGTCAACTGCCAGATCACACGGCGGTTCTGGACCGTCTACGACGGCGAAGACCTGGTCGAAGACCCTGGTGAAGACCTGGTGTCATAACGATCCGATTTGAGGTATGTTAACGGAGGCAGTGGCACGAGACGCTGGGTGCCGCTGCCCCTTTTTTGGTTGCCTGCCCTCCCCTGGCCCCGGCTGATGACAAAATGGTATGATTGGAATGGTGGTGGTCACGGGCGTGCAGCGTCGTGCAACCACCGTTGATGGTTTGGCATCCAACTATGCGATAACTGGTGAAAACCTGCACAAAAAATAGCATAGGACAAGGAGAAAATCAGCATGGCAGAGAACGTGGGCAATACCCGCAAGTGGTTGTTTATTGGGATCGGCGTGGCCGTTTTCCTGGTGGTGGGCATCATCGCGGTTGGCTTGGTGTTTAGCGGCGACGGTGACGATGATGACGACGGTGACAATGGTGACAACGGTGACAACAACGGGGCCGAAGAAATCGTCATTACGGAAGGCGAACTGACCGTAACTGGGGCGTGGATGCGCGCTGTGATCGTAGGGGATGCGCCCGTCACGGTGCCGGAAGACCGCGAACTTGATGCAGATGAAGCCCCAGGCGAGGGCATGTCTGATATGGGCATGGGCGGCAGCAACGCGGCGGTCTACCTGGTCATCGCCAACGGCACGGAGGCTGACGACAGCCTGGTCGCGGCATCGGTCAGCGCAGAGATCGCTACCGAGGCACAGTTGCACGATTCGGTCATGGTCGGGGATGAACGCCAGATGCAGCAGCAAGACGCGATCCCCGTACCCGCCGGTGAGGTGGTCGAACTGAAGGAACGCAGCCTGCACGTGATGCTCATGAACGTCCAGCAGGACCTGAACACGGACGAAACGATTACGCTCACGCTGACGTTTGAGTCGGGCACGACGCTCGACATACCGGTGCAGGTGGTCCCGTTGGGTACGGAGCCAACGCAATGACCCGACGCTGGAACGTATCCGGGCTGCTGCTGGTGGGCTTGCTGGTGCTGTCGCTCGGTCTGGCGGCGTGCAGCGACGAGGACGGGGACGACAGCGTAGCAGCTTCCGACCCGACTGCTGCTGCGCCTGCGCCGGGCACCGTCTTCGACCCGCCGCGCGAGATGGGCGACTTCACGCTGACGGCGCACACTGGCGAACCGCTCAGCCTCAGCGACCTGCAAGGCCAGGTGGTGGTGCTCTACTTCGGCTACACCTACTGCCCGGACGTGTGCCCGGTGTCGCTGGCGCTGCTCAACGCGGCCTATAACCAGCTCACGCCAGAGGTCCAGGAGCAGGTGCAGGTCGTGTTCGTAAGCGTGGACGGCACGCGCGATACCCCCGAACGCCTGGGCATGGTCATCCCCGCCTTCAACCCGGACTTCCTGGGTGTGACCGGGCCGGAGGAAACTGTGCGCGGGATTGGCGAGCCATATGGGGTGGCTTTTTACCGGCGCTTCCCCGAAAATGCCAGCCCGGAAAACTACCTGGTATTCCACACGTCGCAGTTTTTCGTGCTGGGGCAACAGGGGGAATGGCGCGCCGTGTATCCCGACGACGTGAGTGCCGCGTACCTGGCCGAACAGATCACAGCCCAGGTCGAGGCCCGGACCAGCACGTAAGCGGGTTTTCACCCCGCGCGGGTAATAGCGCTGCACGCAAAAGCTGACAGGTTTGGCGCGATTCGGGTTAGAATCGCGTCTTTTTTTCCGAAAGTTGCCTATAATAAGTTTAAGGTCGACACTACAAAAGCGGGTGCGCAAAACGAAGTGACCGGAAGCGGGTTGTAGGGGGTAGGAGGCAGGCACACATGCAGCGACGAGTTTCTACTGGATTGGCCGGACTGATCGCGGCGTTGGCCGTGATCGTGACTGTGACGGGCCTGTTCAACCTCAACACGCGCCACAAGCGGGTGCTGTACGCACAGTTAAGCTGCGAAGACCCATTTGGCAATACGCTGCTCCACTTCAACCCCGAATATTGGGACACCGACTTCTGCAAACGGGACGTGTCGCTGCTCGAAATCGTGGCCGGTGGCCCCGGCCCCAACGGTATTCCCCCGATCTACGAACCAGAATTCGAGACCGCGTCCAGCGCGGCCCAGTGGCTGAACGACCGTTCGCCCGTGATCGCGCTCTCGATCAACGGCGAGACACGCGCCTACCCCCTGGCGATCATGATGTGGCACGAGATCGTCAACGACGCGGTGGGCGGGGTGCCGGTGGCGGTCACGTACTGCCCGCTGTGCAACTCCGCGATTGTGTATGACCGGCGCGTCGAGGGCCAGGTGCTGGCCTTTGGCACCACCGGCAATCTGCGCGGCAGCAACCTGATCATGTGGGACCATCTGACACAAAGCTGGTGGCAGGAATTCACCGGCGAGGCGATTGTGGGCGAGTTCACCGGCGAACGGCTGGAAGTGCTGCCCTCGCAGGTGGTCGGCTTTGGCGACTTTTTGGAACAGTTCCCCGACAGCCAGGTGCTGCAAATCCCCGACTATAACCGTGACTATGGCAGCAACGCCTATCCCTTCTACGACTCCGAAGGCCAGCCCGCGCTCTCCACCATGGAACTGGAAGCCCTCGACGACCGCCTGGACCTGACCGACCATGTGTTAGGCGGGACAGTGGGCGGGGTGCCAGTGGCCTACCCGCTGGGCACGCTTGCGCGCGAAAAGGCCATCAACGACACGGTTGGCGGTGAGGACATCGTCGCGGTCTGGCAGCCGGGTGTCGCCAGCGCCCTGGATACGCCCCAGATCGACCAGGCGCGCGAACTCGGTACGGCGGCGCTGTTCAGCCGCGAGATCGACGATGACCAGGTGCTGACCTTCTACGCGGAGGACAACGGCACGATCCGCGACGAGGGGACGGACAGTGAATGGAACGCCTTCGGCACAGCAGTAGACGGGCCGCTGGCGGGCACCCAGCTCCGGCAGATTCCGGCTGGCCCCCATTTCTGGTTTGCGTGGGTCAAATTCCAGCCGGATACGCTGCTCTACGGCTTCGACTAGGTAGTGTTGACATTTTCGCCTGAGAATGGCGATCTCCTGAGTAC
>JAADYV010000353.1 GCA_010092855.1 Chloroflexota bacterium
CCCGTGCGCGCGATCCCCAACATGCTCTACAGCGGTATCCTGGCCGGGGTGGGCGGCTTCCTGTCGTTCAACTACGCGATCAAGGTGCTGGGGCCGACCCGCGCCAGCGCGTACTTCAACTTCAACCCGGTGCTGGCCGCCGCCGCGGGGGTGCTGCTGCTAGACGAACCATTGACTATCGGACTGGTGATCGGCGGCGCGCTGACGCTGGGCGGCGTGATCGTCGTGCGCAACAACACCCTCATCCGACCGTCTGCTGAGAAACAGCCACAGCCAGGAACACCTGCCCCGGTGCGCAGCGACTCCCGCCACGAAACGCTGCGCGACTCGACAGCACGCTGATCGACCCAGTTGGCACGCCCGGTTTTGTCCCGCGTTGCAGTCGTACAGCTTTTGACTACAATGAGAAGCAACAACGGGAAGCAACACACACCGTCGCTGAGATCGGCACACCACCGGACCTTGGGGGGACATATCCCATGACAGACGTACTCATCATCGGCACGGGCATCGCGGGGATGCTGGCCGCGCACGTCCTGCAAGAACAGGGCGCGCTCGTCAAGCTGGTCGACAAAGGGCACTATCCTGGCGGGCGGTTAGCCAGCCGCGATATCGGGCCGGGCCTGGCCGATCATGGCGCGCAGTTCTTCACCGTGCGCAACAACCGCTTCGAGAGCTGGGTGCAACGCTGGCAAGATGAGGGGCTGGTCTACGAATGGTCGCGGGGGTGGAGCAATGGCAGCCTGGCCGTGTCCCCCACCGATGGTTTCCCGCGCTATGCCGTGCAGGGCGGGATGCGCCGCCTGGGCCAACACCTGGCCGCCGGGTTGGACGCGCACCAGGATGTACAGATCACGCGCGTGGGCCTCGAGGGGCAGGATTGGGTCGCGCAGGACACCGCCGGGGAGACCTATACCGCGCGGGCACTGCTGCTTACGCCGCCCGTCCCCCAGTCGCTAACGCTGCTGGATGCCGGCAAGGTCCCGCTGCATGGGGCTGACCGGACGGCGCTGGAGCAGATCACGTATGGGCCCTGCCTGGCCGGGATGTTCTGGCTAGATACCCCGGCACGGATGCCGGAGCCGGGGGCGGTCCAGCGGCCCAACGCACCGATCGCGTGGATTGCCGACAACCGCCGCAAGGGGATTTCGCCCAATGCCACCGTGATCACGGTGCACGCCGGGCCAGACTACAGCCGTCTGTTGTGGAATGCGCCAGACTGGGAAGTGCTGGTCGCGCTGGCGGGCACGCTGCGGCTGTACCAGACCCTGGACACCAACGTCATCGAACAACACCTGCATCGCTGGCGCTATTCGCAGCCCACCAGCCAACTGCTGCATAACCATTTGTTGGGGCGCGGCGATCATCACCCGCTGCTGGCCTTTGCGGGGGACGCCTTTGGCAGTCCGCGCGTGGAAGGGGCGGCGCTTTCCGGGCTGGCTGCCGGGACGACGCTGGCCGCGCGCCTGGGTTAAACGCACGCATCACCAGCCCACACCAGGCAACCGCATCCAAACACCTCGATCATTAACGCCCCGGCGGACGGCTAGCGCTAGCGTGCTCCGGGGCGGATGAGTTTATAAAAACCTGTTTAAATCGAGTGGCTTCCCATGGAAGATATTGGCATGGGGATTGAAATCTAGTGTATGATTATGGGCGAAGGTTAATCCAAATCAGGAGGAATTTGATTACGATGAAGAAAGCAATGCGTTGGTTGGCAGGTGTTGTGGTGGTCGTGATGGTGCTTGGCTTGATCCCAACGGCGCAGGCCCAAGGCGGGGACGAGGTTTTTTGTGGTGATCTGAGCGACAGCGACTGCGCGCTGCTGCGCGATGCGGCAGCTAACCTGGAAGGGCTGTACTCGTTTGAGATGCCGGTTTGGGAAGTGTACGTAGCCGGTGAAGTATATGACGAAACAGCGGAGTTTAGCGCTACGGGCAGCGGCGCGATCATCATCCCGCAGGATGTGGCGGCTGTGCTCAGCGACCTGCCAGAACCGGACAGCATGTACGACCTGGACCCGGTGCTGACCTTCCTGGAGCGCGTCGACGGGGCCCTGTTCACCCAATTGGTAGCCGACAGCGTGGTAGCGTTCTCAATTGACGAAGCGGGTTTCTCTGTGCTGGAAGAAGAGATGTCGGGCAGCGTAGGCCTGCTGTGGAAAGACCTGGGCGTGTATGTGTATGCCGAATCGCCCAACGGGGCCGGAGCCTGGTTCACCGATTCGCTGGACCGCGAAATCCTGGAAGATGCGGAATTCGAGATCGACGACCTCTTGCGCGAGCTGATCGTGGCATTGAATGACGAAGAAGTGGACGGAATGCTTGACGAGCTGCCGGACATGAGCGAATACCAGGAACGCCTGAACGACCTGGTGGAAGCGCACACGACGATCACGCGCGGCGACGACCAGACGCTGCACGGCCAGCAGATGGCGACCTTCGTGACCAACGTCGATTTTAAGGCGATGTTGATGGACCCGGCGCTGATCGACCTGATTTTGGATGTGCTATATGACCCGGCCCTGTACGAATTCACCTCGGTCGTTGAGGACGAAATCGGCGGCTTTACGCCTCAGCAGTTCGAGCTTGTGTTCATGAACATCGACTTCTTCATCAGCCAGGCTGAAATGAACACCGTGCAGTGGATTGGCCTGGACGACCGCAACATTCACCTGATTGGGTTTGAGGCGATGTTCACGGTTGACACGGAGCAGATTCTGCCCGCCGACGGTTTCGTGGCCGAGCTGTACGCTGGCTTCTATTCCGAGATGGACAACATCAACGCGGTTAATCCGGACGATATCGTGGCCCCCACTGCGGCGCGTCCGATGAGTGACATGGACGACTTCATGATGGGCGGCTCGGACCTGATCGAGGGCAGTCTGCGCCAGAACGAGCCGGTTTACGGCGAACTGGGTTATGACAACGAGATGGACGTCTACAGCCTGACGCTGCGCGCCGGTGACGCCATCATGCTCGACATCGACGCCGACGACTACGACACCGAGCTGGCCGTGTATGGTCCGGACGGGTTCCTGGTGGACGACGCAGACGTGTATTACGACGAATCGCTTGAATTCACCGCCCAGCAAGAGGGCATGTACCTGGTGGTGATCGAGAACACCTGGTACTGGGACGAATACATGCTGACCGTCAGTCCGCAATAGGCACGGCCAGCGTTGAAACCTGGCATATGCGCGGCGGGTCACTGCGAACGGTGGCTCGCCGTTTTGGTGCTCCGCGCGCGACCTCGTCCCCGTGCCCGACCTGGCGGTCCCGGCACGCGACCTCACCCGCGCGCTGCCGCCCGTCCCGCGCACGGTTTGCCCATCAGCCCCACCCCGGTGATAATCGCCATTGTGCTCGACCACCAGACGGAGAAGATGTCCCATGCCCCTGGACCCTAACGCTGTGCCCGGTTTGCTGCGCGCGCTGGACAGCCACGACGTGTTTGTGCGGATTACGGCAGCCGAAGCGCTGGGCAAAATCGGCAACCCGGTGGCCATCCAGCGCCTGGCAGCCACCTACGATGACCCGCGTGCGAACGTGCGGCGGCGGGTGGTGCGCGCCTTTGAACGCATTGGCGTCGAGCCGAAAGCGAATGTTGCGGCGCAGGTGGTGCCGGGACTGGCGCGCGCACTGGATGACCCTGATCTTCAGGTGCAGGCGGCGGCGGTGGCTGCGCTGCGACGGCTCGACATTTCCAGCGGGTGGGCGGCGTTGGAGGCATGGGAAACGCGGGACACGGATGGCGGCGGCACCTGACACTGGTCCTGGTTCTCCTCTCTCACTTGATCTATGCGGTTCCCATATCTTTCTGCTGGCCCCGTTATCCTCAGCACAAAGGCTCTGCGCCCGATATGCGGTGGGGCGCAAACCGCTGTAGGCTCAAAGCCGCGCAGCTACCAGAAGCCTGCAAGTTTGCTGAAGCGACTCTTTGCTTCTTCTATCGATCAAACTCGTTTTCACTCAGGTGTGGTGCTTAGAACTGACGCTGCTGGAGTCAATGCAGTAGATTAACGTCCTCTGTAGCCGGTGTGCATTCAGTAGCGCAGCGGCTTGAACCTCAGGCGGCGACGCGACCCACCCTTCCATGCCCGCAGAACTTGCGGAAACTGACCTCGGGGAAATGTATAGTACACTTGAACCACCAACAGCATTTGCTTCTCTCCCGTGGATGCACTAGACTAAGGCATCTGGCCAGACTTCGACCGCTGGTTGGAGAGTTTGCAGCATCGGCAAACATACATTGACGGTACGTTTTGGGGAGGGAATCCACATGCAGAACGGTCAACTACCCCACGCCTAAAGGCGGGGGCTTGTGAAAACAAGCCTGAAGTTGACCAGTCTCAGCCACCAATCGGAAGATTGACGGGGCTACGTTAGG
>JAADYV010000004.1 GCA_010092855.1 Chloroflexota bacterium
TAAGGTATCATCTTTATGGCTTAACACTGGCCAGTGATTTCGTTTTTTCCGTTCGGCTAGAAAGCGCGACCGGTCAACCTGACCTGACGTTTCAGCGTGTTGATGAACCGCCTTCGCGGGCCGATCTCTCCTCACACACACCAGTCTATATCAGTCCCCATCGCACGAAAACAGGCTCAAGTGTGGCGAGTCTGTATAGGCTACCCGATTATCACGTGCTGCGGTTTCATGGTTTCGCCGAATATTATGTGGGGGCTGATACCGTTTTCGGGCATGTGCTGGACCCCAGGTACCACTACATGCTCGAAATCTTCTTCCTGGGGAACGCAATGTCGCTGTGGCTTGAAATGCACCAGACGCTGGCACTGCACGCCTCGGCGGTCGAAGTCAACGGCGGCACGATTGCCTTCCTTGCGGACAGCCGCGGTGGCAAGACCAGCCTGGCCGCTCAGTTCGTCCAACAAGGGTTTCCCCTGGTCACGGACGATATCCTGGCGATTGGCTCTCCCCCCGGCTTCCTCGGGCAGCGCGGCTATCCGCAAATGCGTCTGTGGCCGGATGTAGCCCAGCATTTTCTAGGTCGCTACCAGGAGCTCGAGCTGGTTCATCCGGATTACACCAAACGTCGTGTTCGTATTGGAACGGACTTTGGTCAATTCGCGGTATCTGCGACCCCGCTCCAGTGCATCTATATCCCGGAACGGTACGAAACAACTGATGAGCACCCGCCGATCACCATTACTGTCGTATCCCCGGCAATAGCCATCATGGAACTACTCCGTCATTCGTTTGTTGCTCGCATGGTCGATGCCCTCAACATGCAGCAACAACGAATGCAGGCTCTCTCAGTGCTAATTCGATCTGTTCCGGTCTGTACGGTTCGATTCCCCAGCGGATTTGACCATTTGCCACGAGTGCAAACGGCCATTCTTGAGGACTATCTTAAACACCGGAGTGCATCACGTGCCTGAAACGACCGGTACTCTTGTTGGTCAGGATACACTGGTGGATTGGGGATCGAGCACAAGGGGAAATCGGTGCGCCTAAAAACGTTGCTGGAAGGGCTTCTATGGATGATAACATCCTCACAATGCTTGGTGGTCTTGTGGCTCAACAGCAACCGCCACAAGATATATCTACTGATTTACAGCGATCGATAGTTGAGTGTTCCCTCCAGCATGGTCTCGGTCCGATGCTCTATTGGAGCTTGAAGCAGCACAGCTACGACGTGCAATCGCCCGAGCTGCTTCCCCTGGTTCAAGCCACGCACCGAGCCGCAATGAAATATGCCCTGCATGAAAAGGCGCGGAGCGAGATCAATGCTGCGTTGCACGATGCAGAGATTCCCGCGCTTTGGTTAAAAGGTGCCGTATTAGCAGAAACGATTTACCCCGAACCAACATTGCGGCCTATGAGCGACCTGGACGTGCTCGTCCCCTATGAACAGCGGGAACGCGCGCTAGAAGTCGTGCAAGGCCTGGGCTATGACTTTTACACCAGAAACGCCCTAAAACCCCGCAGAACCGATGATGAGTTGATCGCAAAACTAAGTCACCATTATCATCTTAAAGGTGGAACTACAAACAGCGTTGTTTTAGAACTTCACTTCAGGTTAGTTACATATCGCGATGAGATGTTCTCTCTAGAGCAATTGCAGTGGTTCTGGGCACAACAACAAACATTGCACCTGGATGAAGGCGCAGCACTTATCACGCTAACGCCGGATGCACACCTGATATACTTGTGCGCACACGCATTGCTTCAGCATGGTGAGGCGAATCTTTACCTGCTCCGCCTGTTTGATCTGCATCAGATCATTACGCAAACCGCGCTGAACTGGGATATGATCGTTGAACAGACGGTAACCCTGGGATGGACGTCGGCAGTTGGACGCGCGCTGCAACTCAGTATGGTGTATTTCACTACCCCAATACCGGACGGTCTCCTCGACTTGCTTGTCAATAGACGGCCTGCCCATGAGGATAACTCACGAGTGACGCGACTCACCGGAGCAGGAAACCGCTGGGAACGCACACGTGCCAACCTCGATGCTATGTCCTTGCGCGAAAAAAGCGCGTATCTCTATCTGCTTGCGGTTCCCACCCGGTCCTACATGCGCCAGCGATATAACATCAGACCAGGTTGGCCGACTTGGCCGTACTATCTGTATCGCTGGTTTGATCAAAGTCTTGACATCTTGCAGTCTACTTGGAAGCGGCTTTCCCGCCAATACGAAGACTGAAAAGGCGCGCTGTGCGCTTAGGGAGTCTGGAAGCCTGGGACTGGAGCCGCACTAAGCGAGATAAGACTGAGGTCACGACCGGGCAGCCATCTGGTCGTGAGTCATGCCAGAGTTGGAAAAACCCAAAGCGCGGGCGAAGGCAGCTAATTGACTGGTGCCGGTTGGTTTTGGTCCCTTGAGAAGCTCGCCACTGTGGTTCGGCGGCAGAGAGACGCAACCCCAGCAGCCAACGACAGCATACACCTCAACCATGATACGCGTGGAATACCTCGTCTAGAGTGTTTTCTGCACTTCAGAGCAAATGAGCCATCAGCTGAAAGAACTGGTGAGCCATCAAAATGGCAAAGGCCAAGAGATGCAAGCCTCTGAGAGTTTCAGGCAAGCGTTCATAGTCACGCGCCAAACGGCGAAAACGGGCTGTCCAACCGAAGGAGCGTTCGACCACCCAGCGGCGGAGCAAGAGTACAAAGCCTTTCTTGGCATCCGGGAGCTTGACAACTTCCAAGCGGATGCCCTGGTCAGCTGCCGACTGTTCAGCGGCAGCGCCAGTGTAGCCCTGGTCCACGAAGGCGACCTCGGTCGATTGGCCGGTCGCTTCCTGGACCGCCTCGGCCAACTGGCCCACCTGGGCGCAGTGCCGTTCATCGGCGGCGGTGACAACCAGCGCCAGCAGATGGCCCAACGTATCCACCGCCAAGTGGGTTTTACTGCCCTTGTGTCGTTTGGCCCCATCATAGCCCGCGCGTTCGCCGCTCTCCGGACTGGCTTGCAGCGTGCGACTGGCGAAAACGGCGGCACTCGGTTGGGCATTGCGGTCTGCTGCCACTCGCAGCACTTCGCGCAGGTCATGCACCATCGCTTCAAACACGCCGGCTTTCAGCCACCGTTGCGTTTGCTGGTACACCGTATGCCAGGGCGGCAAGTCATTGGGCATCAACCGCCAGGGGATCCCGCCGCGCACGACATAGCGCAAGCCATTGAAGACTTCGCGCAACGGAAGATGCGCCGCAACGCGATCATCCGTCATCAACGTCAGATACAGGGCGACAAACGCCCACTCATCATCACTTACGTCACTGGGGTATGGTTTTCTCTCGCTCATGCCCCCAGTTTAGCAGTTTCCACTTTAAAAGCGCATAACACGCTCTAGCGCTGGCGCACATGCATCCGCAGTTTGGAACTAGGTGGATCGAGCACTGGGATTTCGCGTGCGCCTGCGAGCGGAACTGGAAGACGAACTGCCTACTGCCGAGTTTTCCGCTGCGTGGGGGCGCGGGCAAACGGCGGATCTCCACACAGTTTTCGATGCCCTGCTCACAGACGCCAGGACTGATTCCTCCATTCGCGGTTTTGATTACCATGTAAAACACAAACGTCGGTCACAGTCCAGTGAGGGCTTTTGTAGACCTGAGATATGACGATTACACTAGAATGGTGGTGGTGTGCCTTTGACTGATGGAGGCAGAATTCTCTCAAAAAAAACCGTCAGACATCAGAAAACACTTCACCACTGCCAAAAAAGAAGGCAAATCACCCGTCCACCAGGTATAAACATGGTTTCAAGCTGCCCGTGCCTTCCGCAACCAGTGCGAACCAGCGCAATCCCGACAAGGAAAATCGAAGGAAACAATCCTGCGCTGCGTGCAGCCGGCAGGAGCTATCAACAGATTAGCCGTGAGGTGGGCTTGCACTGGATGCGCATGGGCCTAATTCTCAAATCCTATGCGCGATAATGCCTCTCACCCGCGGCTATTTGAGTGGAGAATAAACACTTTCCGTCACGGTCCTGACGAAATCGTCCATCTGCGCTTGCAGACTGGTAGAAGTAAATCTCCCATCCGCCCCGGATCGAGGTTGCTGGGCGATGTTGCCAAGCACATGAATCAAGGCGTCAATGTCTTCCTGGTTGTTTTCAATTCCCAGACTCACACGAGCGACACCCGGCAGCGCGACCTGGGGAAAAATGCTCAGGATCACGCTTTGCAACCGCTCCAACGCGGGCGGAATATTGAGCACATACTTGACCAGCAGGTGAGCACAATGGCACCCCGCACGCACACCTATTCCCCCCTGTTCGGCCAGTTTTTTAGCCACGCGGTCAGCCATCAAGTTTTCCACGCTGAAAACAATGACGCCCCCTTTTTGAGCAAATCGGGCTGAGTTCGGGTCTTTGATCCCGTAAATCGTGATTCCTGGGATGCGCGCCAACCCACGCAGGGCCTGCTCGGTCAACACCTGTTCTTCCTCTTGAATGACGTCCAGACCGATCCGCTGCAGAAGCACCAGCGCTTTACCCAATGCTGCGATGCCGCCGACATTTTCTTCACCAGATGATTGAATGTCGGCCAGTTCATCCGAGCCAAAATCGAGCAGGCCTTTTCGGGCCACCAGTACCCCGCTGCCAAAAGGCGCATACGCCTTATGCGCAGAGAAGGCGAGATAATCGATCTCCCATTGTTCCATCTCAGTGGGGCGATGAGCGACCAACTGCGCAGCATCTACCAACACCTGCGCCCCATAGCGATGCGCAATGCGACTGATCTCAGCGAGATCATTGAAGACGCCCAGCACGTTTGAGGCCCCACTCACCGCCACCAACTTGATGCGCTGCTTGCCGTGCTGTTCTAGCTCGTTATAGGCACGCAAGCACGCTTCCAACTCGCCAGGATCGATGAAGCCTTCAGCATCAACCGGGAGCCGGATAAGTGAACAACCCGGAATCATACGCCACGGCAGCTCGTTTGAGTTGTGTTCGAGCAGCGAGTTAAGGATGACCGGTTTGGTTCCCAATTCCGATTCGTTTCGCAGACTTTCGGCCACCAGGTTAATGGCTTCTGTCGTGTTGGAAGTAAAGAGTAGATCATAGTTAGTCAGAGAAGCACCCAGGAATCCAGAGCAAATGGCTTTTACCTCGTGAATAATCGCCTGCTGCACGGGTTCGGCCTGGTGCCACGCCTGACGGACAGCGTTCCAGATCGGTGTGAAGGTAGGCGTGCTGGCCCCGTTGTCAAGATTGATATAGGTCCTCTCGCCGGCGGCAGTGGGGACCTGCACCCCGCGACCGATCAGCATTTTCTTGAGTTCCTCTAACAGGTCACGCCCTGCGTAATCCTCTAGTTCATCGTGATAAAGAATAGCAGCAACCGGACGCTGCTCAGTGGTTGCATCCCCAAATACAGCATTACCATTTCGCCGGATCAATTGCAGCGCCCTGGCAAACGCAATAATGTTGACAATCGCCGGTGTACCCGCCTCGAACTTATCGGGGGAACGTGACCAGATGACTCCACGGGGAGAAACAAGCCGAGCAGTTCCCCCACCGGTTTGGATTGGAATGCCACGCGGCAACGCTCTGCGGCGGAAAGCCAATGCCCTTACGCCGAGTGGCAGACCGATTTCCTGGCTGGAAAGGCAGTGATAACGGTCATGCGTAAGGTGTGCCTTGAGCATCTCGGACCTGCGCGGGGTGCAAAAGATAACCTCGTACTGACCGTTGTCCAATCCCAGATAGTCCAGCACAATGCCTCTGGCCTGTTCGTATAAATGGGTCGTCACCATCGAGTTGTGCCCGCTGCCACGGTGGACATTGGAATAGGTTTTTAGCGCTATCTCTACCGCGCGCTCTAATTCGGCAAATGCTGCCGCTTGTTGGCTTCTCATCGCATCCCTCTACTATTCGCGTTTACTCTGATATACGCTAAGCGTGGCCTATTGGTAACGTCGTTATCTACTGGTAGCGCAGAATATCGGCTACCGTCTTTCGCGAGGCCATCAGCGACGGTCCCAGACTCGCCAGCCCCACCACAACCAGCACACCCGCCAGACCATACGCTATCAGGTACAGCGGAAAGTCTAGTTCCAGGTATATGATAGGGAGGACGCTTAACAACCCCCGGCTCAGGACCACACTGATCGGGATCGCCATCACCCACGCGATCAACCCAATGAAGACGCCTTCTAACATAAACTGCCCCATCACCGCCCGTGAGCGTGCGCCTATCGAACGCATCACGCCGATTTCCTTTTGTCGTTCAAAAACCGCCATCGATAACGCGGCCATCAGCCCCACCGCCCCTACCGCCGCCATAACCACCGACATCAATTGGAAAATGAGGCTGATCACGCTGGCTTCCTCAGCAATCATGTCCTCGATTTCTATCCGATTGTGATAGGTGCCTTGAATGTTAAGGGCGCTCAACACCGCGGTTATCTCGTCGATCTTGGCGTTCACGGCCTCAATCGAGGGCTCGCCGTCTAGCATAACATACGCCGATCCGACCAGCGGCTGGCCGTCGGTATCGACATAGCCGGCGACGCGCGCCAATTCGCGCCAATCCATGAAAATTCCATCAAACACATAAGCGTCGATGCCGATGATCTCGTAACTATGCGACTGACCGTTCACTACAAAGGTCAGCGTGTCGCCCACCTGCTTATCGAGCGCCTCGGCTACCGAGCGCGAAATAACCATCCCCGCGCGCGATGGATCATTCTGCCAGCCGGTGCCTGCCATCAGGTTGAATTTGTAAGCGGGTGTCGCCGGGTCCAATCCGGCGATGACCACTTGATCGCTGCCCTCTGAGATCGGCACAATGCTGACGAAATCCGGGATGCTTACCAGCACATCCAGGCCCGGATACACGCCATCAACCCCCTCGACCTCCCTGACATGCGCCGCGATCTGGTCGTAATCACTCGCGCGCTGCGGTGAAATCCGAATCTGGTAATTGTGGATGCCGATCAGGTTCACGAACCAGCTATCCATCGACGTGCCCACGGCAGTGGCTCCCATGAACGCGCCCCCGGCCACAGTCAGGGTCAGCATCGTCAGCGTCAAGCGGCCTCTTTTCTGCCAGATATTACTCACCGCTTGCGCGACCGGGATCGGCAGCGGTAGACGGCCAATACCGCGCGCCAGGCGTGATTGACCAAAGGTTGAGGAAATCCCCATGTCGGTCACAGCGTCCAGAATCGAGAGCCGGGTGGTCTGCAACACCGGCACCAACGACGCGAACACCGGCACGACCAACCCCATTACCGCCCCCATGCTCAGGCCATCCGGGGAGAACTGGTAACCTTCGATGTAAGCCGCCAGCCACGAGGCGACCGGGCGCGCCGCGCTCGCTGCGATAGGCACTGCCAACAACAAACCCAATGCCGTACCGATCATGCCATAGACCAGCGCCATCCCCGCGTAGATCAGGAAATTGTCAATGAGGGTAGCTCCAAGGGTTTTCATGGCCCCAATCTGGCGGCGCTGTTCGAGAATTACCGTGTTCATCACGTTCGTTACCAGGAAACCAGAGACAATCATCGCAATGATACCCAACAGATTCATGGCCCCGGTCAGCTCAGCCATGGTCCGTGCAAAATCATTGTCTTCCGGATTATCGTGCGCCGAATCAACCGCCATATAGGGTGTTTGCTGGCCGATGGCCGCGAGCAGACCGTTTATGCCGTCAATCGATTGGGGGGTAGTTTCTTATCGCACATGGATCGCCGACACGCCGCTGAAGCCAA
>JAADYV010000354.1 GCA_010092855.1 Chloroflexota bacterium
GTTTATGCCCCCACAACCCAGGCCATCGAAGTCAACGCGGTGACCGATCCCTACTCGCTCAGCCTGGCCACCAACAGCACCCGCAGCCAGATCGTGGACCTGTTGAACGACTCGGCGCTGATGCCGGAGGGCTGGACCGACATGGCCAAGCCGACGCTGGAAGCACCCGAAGACATCGTGCTCTACGAGCTGCACATCCGCGACTTCAGCATGAACGACATGACCGTACCGGAAGACCTGCGCGGCACATACCTGGCCTTCACCGTCAGCGACTCGGACGGTATGAACCATCTGCGCGCGCTGGCCGACGCCGGTCTGACACACGTTCACCTGCTGCCGACCTTCGACATCGCTACCGTGAACGAAGACAAGTCCACCTGGGTGCTGCCGGACTGGGATGAGCTGGCCGGTTTCGCGCCGGACTCGGAAGAACAGCAGGCGATCATCGTGCCCAACAGCGACCTGGACGCCTTCAACTGGGGTTACGATCCCTTCCACTACACGGTGCCGGAAGGCAGCTACGCCACCAGCCCGGATGGTGTGGATCGCATCATTGAGTTCCGCCGGATGGTGATGGGCTTGAATGACGCCAACCTGCGCGTGGTGATGGACGTGGTGTATAACCACACCAACTCCAGCGGTCAGAACCCTAACTCCGTGCTCGACAAGATCGTGCCCGGCTACTACCACCGCCTGAACGACATTGGCGGCGTGGAAACCAGCACCTGCTGCCAGAACACGGCTACCGAAAACAACATGATGGAAAAACTCATGATTGACTCGGTGCTGATGTGGTCGCGCGCCTACCGCGTCGATGGCTACCGCTTCGACCTGATGGGCCACCACATGGTCAGCAACATGGCCAATCTGCGCACGGCGTTGGACGGACTGACGCTGGAAGCAGATGGCGTGGACGGTACAAGCATCTATGTCTACGGCGAAGGTTGGAACTTCGGCGAGGTCGAAAACGGGGCGCGCGGCCCGAACGCCACGCAGCTCAACATCGGCGGGCTGGGCATTGGCTCGTTCAATGACCGCATCCGCGACCGTGTGCGCGGCGGCAACCCGTTCGATGACCGGCGGTTGCAGGGCTTCATCACCGGCCTGTACTACGACCCCAGCGAATTCACCACCGATCCGTTGGACACGCAGCTCGATAACCTGCTGCACTTCACGGACACCATCCGGGTGGGCCTGGCCGGTAACCTGCGCGACTACGAGTTCGTGGACCGCAACGGCGACCTCGTGACCGGCGCAGACATCGACTACAACGGCAGCCCGGCGGGTTACACACTTGATCCGCAGGAGCATATCAGCTACGTTTCCGCGCACGACAACGAAACGCTGTTCGACAAGATTCAGTTTGCAGCTCCGCTCGACGCAACGATGGCCGAGCGGGTGCGGATGCACAACATGGGCATCAGCATTGTGGCGCTCAGCCAGGGTGTACCGTTCTTCCACGCCGGCAGCGAAATGCTGCGCTCCAAGGACATGGACCGCGACAGCTATAACTCCGGCGACTGGTTCAACCGCCTGGACTTCACCTACCAGACCAATAACTGGGGCGTTGGCCTGCCACCCGCTGGCCCCAACCAGGAACGCTGGGAGATCATGCGCATCCGCCTGGCCGATCCTGCGCTGGCTCCAGAGCCGGATGATATCCTGCTGACGGTCAACCACACGCAGGAAATGCTGAGCATCCGCTCTAGCAGCCGCCTGTTCCGGCTGGAAACTGCCGCTGACATCCAGGAGCGGGTCGTGTTCCATAACACCGGCCCCGACCAGATTCCGGCCCTGATCGTGATGAGCATCTCGGACATGACCGACGTTGACCTCGACCCGAACACCGAGTTCATCGTGGTCTTGTTCAACGCCGGGGACGAAGACATCACCTTCACTCAACCGGACCTGATCGACCTGGCGCTGGAACTGCACCCGATCCAGATCTCCTCTTATGACACGGTGGTCCAGACCGCCGCCTTCGACGCCGAATCCGGCACATTCAGCATCCCGGCGCGCACAACGGCTGTCTTTGTGCTGCCCGAAGCGCCAGCCGTGGACACTACCGCGATCATGACCGAGCTGGAAGCGGACTATCTGGAGATCACCGCCGCCTACGATACCATCGCCGCCGTCTGGAATGGTCTGGACGCAGGCGAAGCAGTGGTCTGCGGCGAATACCCCGAACTGCCCGCCGTACGCACGATTTCCGCAGAGGGCGCAGCCGATCTGGAACCGCTCGCCGCGGCGCTGGGATCAGCCGCCATCGATACGGAGAAAGCGGTGGAGTTGTGGCAGATCGAGTGCCTGACCGACAGCGAAGCGGTTTCGCCCGGCGTGATCAGCCAGGGGCTGATGTTCCTGGCCGATGCTGAGGTATCGCTGGCCGAAGCTGAAGGGCTGATGAGCGCCGAATAACGCGCACAACGCAGCAATAATTCAGGGGCGATTCACAACGAGTCGCCCCTGTTTTTTTTCGAGGATGTGATATGAACCTGGTCCAGCTATTCCGCCAGGGCGTGAAAAGTGGGTTTAAGCGCGGGATACAGGTCGCGGTAGAGTTGGTACACCGGTTCGTAGGCGCTGGCCGCGTCGCCGGGATTAATCCGCTCGCCAAGTTTGACCGTCTGGCGGGCGGCAGTGGGCACGTCCGGCCACACGCCGCCACCGACCCCGGCCAGCAGCGCCGCCCCATACGCCGCGCCTTCGATGGCCTCCGCCACCACCAGCGATTCGCCCAGCACGTCGGCCAGAATCTGCCGCCAGACCGGGCTTTTTGCGCCGCCACCACTCAGCCGCACCTCGTTGACCACGCCTGCCGCGCTGCTCTTGATCAACTCGAAGCTGTCGCGCAGGCCAAACGCCACGCCTTCCAGCACCGCGCGCGTCAGGTGGGAGCGTGTATGCCGCGCTGTCAGCCCGACAAACGCGCCACGCGCTAATGGGTCGGGGTGGGGCGTGCGTTCGCCGGTCAGGTAGGGCAGGAAGACCAGACCCTCACAGCCGGGCGGCACATCCTGGGCTTCGTCCGTCAGCACGCCGAAGTTCTCATCGGGAGCCAACGTGTCGCGGTACCATTGCAGGCTGCCCGCCGCGCTGAGCATCACGCCCATGAAGTGCCACTGTCCCGGCACAGCATGGCAAAAGGCGTGCAGGCGACCATCCGGTTCATAGGCATAGCTGGCCAGCGGCGCAAACACCACGCCCGACGTACCAACCGTCAGCGCGACAATGCCCGGTTCAACCGCGCCTACACCGGTTGCCTGGGCCGCCTGGTCACCACCGCCGCCAACTACCGGCGTTCCCGCACGGAGGCCAGTCAGCGCCGCCCCCTCCGCGCTGACAACGCCCGTGACCTGCGGACCTTCGTGCACCTCCGGCAGCCACGCCGCCGGGATGACCAGTTCGCGCAGCACATCCTCCGACCAACGGCGTTCGGCCACGTTCAGCAGTGATGTGCCCGCTGCCCCGGCCAGGTCGGTCTTGTACTCGCCGGTCAACATGAAGCGGATGTAGTCTTTGGGCAGCAGGATATGCGCGATCTGGCCGTAAACATCCGGCTCGTGCTCGCGCACCCACAGAATCTTGGGCGCAGTGAACCCGGTCAGCGCCTGGTTGCCCGTCAACTGGATCAGGCGTTCTGCGCCGATGGTCTGGGTGATGGTGTCACATTCGGCCCCGGTGCGCTGGTCATTCCACAGCATCGCCGGGCGCAGCACCGTTCCCGCCGCATCCAGGCACACCAACCCGTGCATCTGACCAGTGAGGCCGATGCCCACAATCGCGCCAGGATCGTCGATCTGGTTCAGCACAGCGCGGATCGACCGCACCATGCCGCTCCACCAATCCGCCGGGTTTTGCTCGCTCCACAGCGGGAAAGGCTGGCTGAGGTCGTGTGGCGTGGTGTGGCTGGCGACCACTGCTCCTGTTTCATCGATCAACAACGCTTTCGAGCCGGTGGTGCTCACGTCGAGGCCCAGTAAATATTGCATGGTGGTTTTGCTCCTCACAAAGTGAAATCTGAAAATACTTGCCTATACAGTATCAATCTCCGCGTTTAACACCAGCACATCGGCCCAGATATCCTTGTGCGCCGTGATGAATCGCTGGTGAGCATCGTGCGCAAAGTACCGGTCGATATCGTCCAGGGTGCTGAAGGTCAGGTAGTGCAGGCTGTCGTAGCCGGGTGGTGCGCCCTGGTCTCCGGAAATGGCCAGCCCGCCGCTGTACGACACGATGTAGGGCATCGCGTCTTGTAGCTGGCGGAAGTCAGCCATATGCGCCTGAACTACCTCCGGGCTAGTGCCCGCCTTGAACTTGAAACACACGATGCGTTGATACATCGTTAGCCCTTGCCGTCAAGCACCAACGCATCGCGCAGGGCCAGCACATTCTCAGCGGGCGTATAGCGCGGCACCTCGCAGCCTGGCGCGGCCAGCCAGTTGTCGCCACCCGCTGCATAGCATGTCCCAACTGCCTGGGTGACGGTGTCCGGCGTGCCATCCAACAAAATCGCCACCGGGTCGAAATTGCCACACAGCGCAATGTCGGGATCGATGGCGTCCACTTCGGCCCGCGCTTGCGCCAGGTCCACCTGCCAATCCAGGTCGATGATCTGCGCACCGCTGTGAGCCATGTCCTTGACAATGCGCGTCGTGTCGCCACAGATGTGCAGCCGGGGAATCGCGCCCGCGTCACGCACAGCCTGGAAAATGCGCTGTTCGTAGGGTAGGGCAAACCGCCGGTAGGCACGTGGCCCCACCTGTGAGGCGATGGCATCCCCCAACCCGATGATGGTCGCACCTGCTTCGACCTGTGCCACCGCGAAATTGATCGCCGTCTCGACGCAGTGTTCGAGCAGCTCCTCCAGCCATTCGGCGCGGTCGTAGAGATCGTACATAATGGCCGTCACGCCGCGCAGGTCAGCGGCCTCGGCCAATGCCCCTTCCACCCAGCCCTGGATCGGCACCTGGCCGCCAGCGCGTTCGTGAAACAGCCGGATTGCGTCCACCCGGTCGCGCATCCGGCTGCCGGGTTTGTTCGGATCAGGAGTTGGCAGCGACGCCAGGTCATCCGGGTTTTGGAGCCGCGGTGCTTTGCACACCGGCAGACTGTTCGGCGGAAACTCAATTGTCGCGCCATAATCCGCTGTCTCGCGATAGGGATCGCTGATCGCGTCCAAAATATCCAGGCCGTATACTTCTACCGACTTGAAGTTGGCTTCGCACAGCACTTCGTAATCCTGGTAGTAGCTGGCCAACGGCGCGTTGATCAGGTCGGCGGCATATTGCATCACCAGCGTCATATTCGGCACCCGGTCTACCGGCTGGTGCAAAAGACGGGCATTCAGTCGTTCGGTCGATGTTGTCATCAGTGTTATCCTTTTCTATTCCTCTTATCGTGCGGACCAACCCACACCTGCCAGTTTTTGTCCCATTCCCAGCCAGGCGCATTTATCGTCAGCGGCGCACGCGCCCAACCGGCTGCGATGCGAGCCTGCGTGTCTTCCCAGGAGCGAACGCCGCTCAGGGCATCGGGGGCTTCGACGTTGCACGCGCCGACCGCCACCGCCGTCGTCAGTGCCTGTGTCACCGACTGACCACGTAACATTCCGGCCAGGAATCCCGCGATAGAAGCGTCACCCGCGCCGGTCGTGCCCACCACGTAGTCCGGCACAAATGGTGGGACCCATAGTTCGCGGTTGCGCCATTCCGCATCATCGGTATGCGGCGCGCCTCCCTCCCCGGTACGCAGCACCATTCCCCGCGCGCCCAGCTTGATCACGACGACCCGCGTCCCCATCTCCAGCACTTCCGCTGCCAGCGTTGAGATCGCGGCATCAGACACTGGCTCGTCTTCGCGTCCCAGCATTACGCGCAGTTCGTCCAGGCTGGGCAAAAACAGGTCCACATATGGCAGCGTGCGCGCGAGCACCAGCCGCCAGTCCACCTGTCCGCCGGGACTGTTGGGATCGGGCATGGCGGTGTCGAGCGATGTGATCACGCCGGTTTCCTTCGCGCGTTGAAACATGTCGACCAGTTCCGCGCCATCGTCCGCATACAGCCGGGGCAGGTAGGGTGGATAGCCAAAGTGAAACAGCCGTGCACCACGCACCTGCTCGTAGTTCACGTCGTCCGCGCCGAAGGTCTGGTTTGCGCCAACTGCGTGCAGGAAAATACGGTCAGTTTGCGGCGGGCTGATCACAATGGTGTACGAACTGGTTTCGCCCTGCGCCACGATCATGCCTTCGGCCATGACCGGGTCCTCCACCCGGATCAAATCCAGCGTGATCTGGCCTAACTGGTCCGCGCCCACTTTGCCCATCAGCCCGGTACGGACACCCAACCGGTGCAAGCTGCGCCCGGTGTTGGAGACCACGCCGCCGGTGGACATGGCAACCGGGCCGATTTCTGTCAGGGCACCGGGTTGCAGCAGCGCCGTCAATTCGACATCCGGCAGTTCCGGGATCAGGTCCAGGCAGATGTGCCCGGCGACAATCACCTCGAAGGGGGAATCTAAGACCGTGTCGTCGTCCATGTCAGGTTTCCAGTTCGCTCAGCGCGCTCTCCACGTCGAGATTGTGATGGATCATGCGTCGTAGCACGCCCATCATGCGCGCCGGGTCGGGGGCCTGGAACACGTTTCGACCAATGAACATCCCGTTGGCACCTGCCGCCAGCGCGCCATGCACCATCTCCAGCGCCTCGCGCAGCGTTTTCGTTTTGGGGCCACCGGCGATCAGCACCGGGCGGTAGGACGCTTCGGTCACGAGACGGAATGAGCCAGAGTCGCCGCTGTAGTCGGTCTTGAGCACGTCCGCACCCAGTTCACACGCCATGCGCGCGCCCAATGCTATGTAGTCGGCGCGATAGATGTCGTGGTCCGCCCGCACGCCGCGCGCCATCGGCTCGATGATGCAGCCAATGCCCAGCCGCTCACAGTCCTGGGCCATACGCGCCACCGCTTCGACCTGCTGCGCTTCGGCGTCGGGGTCTTCGTACCCGATGAACATATAGGCCAGCACTGCGTCCGCACCCAGCCGTGCCGCGTCTTCCACCGATACGATCATGCGCCCGCGACCTTCTTCCGAACCGAGATGATCGGCGTCCCGCCAGCGGTTGGTCCAGTCCACCCGCAGGATCAGCGCTGGAGCGCCGCGCCCGGCAAAGACATGCGCAAAGGTACGGGCCGTGCCTGGCCCTACCAGGAAAGCGTCCGCACCTGCCTCGGCCAACAGCGCCAGCGTTTCCCCTGGCGTCATCACACCCGGCAGCGGCCCCAAATGAACACCGTGATCAAACGCGATCACGGCGGCCCGCCCGGTTCTGGGATCGAGAATACGCCCTAAACGAATAGTTTTGCCAGCAATCATAGAGTCTTGTCCTTAGCATAATCAGTTGTCTGCCACAATCATACCGCAACCTGCCACCGTTGGGTGGCCTCTTTTTGCTTTTTACTCAAACTAGGCCAGACCGCGATGGATGCGGCTGCTGGCGTTTTTTCTTCTGGTTGGATAATGCTATCATTACGCCAACTTCTGATTCAGTATAGGACAAAGAACGTGGACCCCCTCACCAAACTCTACATTGAAATCACCACCCACTGTAACTTAGACTGCCAGATGTGCGTGCGGCGCGCGTGGAACCAACCCATCGGCCACATGCTCGCCAACACGTACCGGGGATTGATCGACGGCTTGCGCGACTTCCCCACACCACCTACCGTACACCTGGGCGGCTATGGCGAACCGATGTCGCACCCAGAGTTTTTAGATGTTGTAGAAATGGCCAAAACCGTTGGCGCGCGGGTCGAGGTCACGACCAATGGGTGTATGCTGTCCGAAGCGATGGCGTCCGCCCTGATAGAGCTGGACCTGGACCGGCTGGTGGTGTCCATCGACAGCGCCACGCCGGACCAGTATGAAGACATCCGCGTCAAAGCCAGCTTCCAGGACGTGATCGACAATATGCGGCGGCTCTACCGCCTCAAGCTGCACCGTGCCAACCGCCACAGCAACCCGCAGGTGGGGATCGCGTTCGTGGCGATGCGCAGCAACGTGGCCGAAATTCCCAAACTGCCCCAGCTCGCCACCCAGATCGGGGCGTGGGACGTGCAGGTATCGAACGTGATACCCCACACACGCGAGATGGAAGCGGAAATCCTGTACGACGATGCGCTGACAGCCTGCGCCTATCGCGCGTCGCCCTGGGTGGTCAACGTCAGCCTGCCCAAAATGGACATGAACCCGGATACCCACACGCCGTTTTACGATCTCTTCAACTCGCGCGCCAGTTTGAGTCTGGTGGGCAACAGCCTGAGCGCACGCAACGACTACTGCCGTTTCGCGCAGGAGGGTTTTGCGGTGGTGCGGTGGGATGGTGCCGTCAGCCCATGCCTGTCGCTGCTGCACGATCATCCCGAATACATCCGGCACCGGCGTAAAAACGTCACCGCGTACACAGTAGGTAACGTCAACGAGCAGCCGCTGCACGCGATCTGGGCCTCAGACGAATTCGCAGGCTTCCGGTCCCGGCTGCGCGCGTTCGAGTTCTCGCCGTGCACGACCTGCGGCGGCTGCGAGCGCTTCCCGCGCAACGACGAAGACTGCCAGGAAAACTACTTCCCGGTCTGCGGCGGGTGCCTGTGGGCGCAGGGCATCATCGAGTGCCCGTAGGTTGATCTGGCGGCGGAATTCGAATGTCGCTCAGGCGGAATTTGCGATACAATGGTGGTAATATAACCCTCAACTTTTTAGAGGTTTTGGGGCGCGCAACCACAACAATCTGCCACCAACATCTGTAGTCTCACACGAGGTGGACCATGCATCGCAAATTTCTGCTGCTGTTCGGCTGTCTGATCATCCTGCTGGCATTGGTGATATCCGCTTGCTCGAACGATGATGACGATGACGAACCGGCTGAACCTGACGACTCCGCTGAAGTGAATGACGACAGCACCGGCGAGGATGATGTCGACTCGGAAAGTGAAAGCACCGGCGCTGAGACAACCACTGACGGCGACTCCGTTACGGAATTCACGCTCACCAGCACGGCATTCGAAGAGGGCCAGCCTATCCCAGTGACATACACCTGCGATGGGGAGGATGTATCACCGTCGCTGGCCTGGGACAGTGCGCCCGACAATGCACAGAGCTTCACCTTGATCATGGATGACCCCGACGCGCCCGGCGGCACCTGGGTCCACTGGGTGCTCTTTAACCTGCCTGCCACCACGACCAGTCTGCCGGAAGGTGTCCCCGCCGACTTTGCCGATGGAATCCAGGGCCAAACCAGTTGGACGAGTCGTCCCCCAGCTTATTACGGTCCCTGCCCACCCAGCGGCATCCACCGCTACATGTTCAAATTGTATGCGCTGGATACCACGCTCGGCCTGGCAGCCGGAGCAACAAAGGACGAACTCTTGGCCGCAATGGCTGGGCACATTTTAGCCGAGACGCAACTGATGGGAACGTTCGAAAGATGATCGATTTGCGCGGCATCATCCCCCCTTTGGCAACACCGCTGCACGCGGACGAGTCGTTGAACCTGGACGCCATTCCGGCTCTGGCGGAGCATGTGCTGGCAGGTGGTGTGCATGGCATTTTTGTCTGCGGCAGCCAGGGCGAAGCGTTTGCGCTCTCCGCCGAGGAACGCCGACGGGTGCTGGATGCGGTGCTGGCGGCGGTTAATGGCCGGGTGCCTATCATCGCAGGAACCGGCGCGATCACCACGCGCGACGCGGTAGCGCTCTCCCGGCAGGCGGAGGAATCCGGGGCGGATGCAGTGGCCGCAGTTACGCCATTTTTCATCACGCCCACGCAAGATGAACTGGTTGCCTATTATACCGAGATTGCAGCGGCGGTTTCGATCCCGCTGCTGGGCTATTCCAACCCGATGCGCACCGGTGGCGTGCGGCTGCTACCAGATACGCTGGCGCGGCTGGCGGGGAATATTCCGCACTTCGTGGGTGTGAAAGACTCCAGTGGCGACCTGTCCGAAACGGCAGCCATCATCCGCGCGTGTCCGGCAGACTTCCGGGTGTTTGTCGGGCGGGACACGCTGATCTACGGCGGGCTATGCTATGGAGCAGCGGGTGCGGTTGGCCTGACGGTCAATATTGCTCCCGCGCTGGCGGTTGGCATTTACACAGCATTCCAGGCGGGCGATCATGCCCAGGCGCGCGCCGCCCAGGATCAACTCGCGGTGCTGCGCGAACGGCTGCCGCGCTTTGGCACCTACCCGGTCCAGGTTAAGGAAGCGCTCAACCTGATGGGCCTGCCTGCCGGTCCGCCGCGTAGACCTGTCTTGCCCTTACCTGATGGCGAGCGGGAAGGGCTGCGCGCGCTGCTGGTGGAGCTTGGGATCGAGGTGCAGAATGGAGTCCGGGATGGAACTGAGTAACCTGGATATCCCGCTGGTGCTTTCGACGTTGTTCTACCCGCGTCCGGCCCGGCCCAATACCAGCCACCACCCCAACGCCCAGGATGGCACTATCCCGGTCAGCGAGAACGTTGTGCTGGGCTACCGGCTTTATCCCCACACTCCAGAATCCACCGTGATCCTGTACTTCCATGGGAACGGCGAGATCGCCAGCGACTATGATGGCCTGGCGCTGGAATATCACCGCGTGGGGGCATCGCTGCTAGTCGTCGATTACCGGGGCTATGGTTGGAGCACGGGCACGCCCAAAGTCAGCACCCTGTTGTCGGATACTACCGCTGTTGTCGAGGCTGTACCGGGCCTTCTCACCCACGCTGGACTGCCCGCCGATACGCTGGTAATCATGGGGCGCTCCCTGGGCAGTGCCTGCGCGATCCACGCCGCCCACCAATCGCCGGATCGATTCAAGGGCCTCATCATCGAAAGCGGCTTCGCGCGCGCCGTCAACCTGCTGCAGCGCCTGGGTCTGCCCGCACACATGATCGCCAACCTCCACGACCCTATCGGCAATGATGTGAAGATTGCCAGCATTGAATTACCGCTGCTGGTCATTCACGGCGAAAATGATGCCTTGCTGCCGGTTGAACATGGCCAGACGCTATTCGACCAGTCGCCTGCTATCGACAAACAGATTTTGCGAGTCCCACATGCCGGTCATAACGATTTGCTGTTCGTGGCGCTGCAACGCTACTTCGATGCCATCGGCCAGTTTATCGCCCAGATCCGTTGACCTGACCAAGTCTGTTAACATGGCTAGAACTGCTATTATCCCAGGTTACCTCCCTGGCTAAACCACATCATCCTTTGTGGCATTTATACAAACGAGGTGGTGTTGACATTTTCGCCTGAGAATGACAGACTCCTGAGCGCGCATGTCAACACAGTCTAAACGATTTCTTTTTTCCGCCTGAAGTTTGAAAATTCGCAATAACGTACTACAATAGCAACAATATTCGCTTCAGGCTTCTCCAAAAGCCGAACTTACAGGCGACTCGTATCACAATAGATGTTTTAATTATCACTCTCAGGGTTGTCAGGATGAATTAAGTGCTATGAACAGGCCACAGTGAGGCGGCTATAGTTACTTTCACATCACACTCTATAGCACTCCCGGTTTGTTTTAGTTGTAGTGGCCTCTTTAAGAGAAAGGAGTCGTCTATCGCGGCAAAATCGTTTGTGACAACCATTCATCTTTCTCGCGTACCAGACTACACACGGAGAGTAGAAGGGATTTAGAAATGAAGAATCTGCGTTTTGTTGGCCTATCACTCATCATTGTCGTGATGCTGGCCGTGACCACTATCGGCCTGCCCGTCACCAACGCTCAAGACTTCGAGCCGATGGTCTACTCGGCGGAAAACTGTGACTACGGTGGTGAATTCCTGACCATCGAAGCGGTGGACGAACTCACCGTCAAGTTCACGCTGTGCCGTCCCGACCCGGCGTTCCCGTCCAAGGTTGCGTTCTCTGCCTTTGCCGTCCACAGCGCCGAATACCTGGAAGCCACCGGCGGCGGCGGTGATCTGATCGACAACCCGATTGGCACCGGCCCGTACATGGTGGAAGAATGGCGGCGTGGTGACAGCATTACGCTCTCGCGCTTCGAGGACTACTGGGGCGAAGCACCAGCGATGGACACCGTGATCTTCCGTTGGAACTCTGAGGGTGCCGCCCGCCTGACCGAACTCCAGGCTGGCACCGTTGATGGGATCGACAACCCGACCCCCGATGACTACGAGCGCATCCGCGAAGATGAAAGCCTGATCCTCTACGACCGTCCCGGCACCAACATCTTCTACATCGGCCTCAACAACTGGTTTGAGCCGCTGGACGATGTCCAGGTTCGCCAGGCGCTGGCGATGGGTATCGACCGCCAGCGCATTGTCGACAACTTCTATCCTCCTGGCACGCTGGTTGCCACTCAGTTTATGCCGCCCACCATCTTCGGGTACACGCCCGAAGTGAGCTGGTACGAATTTGATCCGGCTGCCGCGCGTGACATGCTGGCTGAGGCCGGTTACGGCGATGGCTTCCAGATCGAACTGTCCTACCGCGATGTGTTCCGCTCCTACCTGCCGGAACCGGGCCGCGTGGCCGAAGACATCCAGGCCCAGTTGGCCGAAAACCTGAACGTTGAAGCCGAAATCGTTGTCATGGAATCGGGTGCCTTCATCGATGCCAGCGACGCGGGCGAACTCCAGATGTACCTGCTTGGTTGGGGCGCGGACTACCCGGATGCCACCAACTTCCTCGACTTCCACTTCGGTGGGGGGTCTTCCGACCAGTTTGGTGACAAGTATGAAGCCGTCACCGACCCGCTGGCACGTGCTGCCGCCCTGTCCGACCCGAATGAGCGCTACGATATCTACATCGAAGCCAACCAGGCCATCAAGGACAACATCCCGATGATCCCGGTGGCGCATGGTGCGTCGGCGACCGCATTCAAGGCCGAAGTCGTGGGCGCGCACGCCAGCCCCCTGGGCAACGAATACTTCGCCGCAATGTCGATTGATGGCCAGGACAGCCTGACCTGGATGCAGAACGCCGAACCGATTGGCCTCTACTGCGCCGATGAGACCGATGGCGAATCGCTGCGCGCTTGCGAGCAGATCAACGAACCGCTGTTGTTCTACGAAGTGGGTGGTACG
The DNA here is from genome assembly GCA_010092855.1 of Chloroflexota bacterium. GTDB lineage: Bacteria > Chloroflexota > Anaerolineae > Aggregatilineales > Aggregatilineaceae > TC-15. The sequence continues at coordinate 13,088 of JAADYV010000354.1, forward strand.
GCTGTATCCCCAGGTCTGGCCTACAACTTTGAAGTCAACGCCGAACTGACCGAATGGACCTTCTTCCTGCGCGAAGGCGTGGTGTTCCACGATGGTTCGACGCTGGATGCCAATGATGTGGTGATGTCCTACGTAGTCCAGTGGGATGCCTCGCACCCGCTGCACGTGGGTCGTAACGGCAGCTTCACCTACTTCCCCGCGCTGTTCGACGGTTTCCTGAACCCGCCGGCAGACGAGTAAGTAGTCTTAGTACCGTCACCTGACGGAGAGCAGGGGGGCGCTACTATAGTGCCCCCCGTTGTTTTAGGTTATACTCGACGGCTAACTTAAGGCTGTTGAGCAGAACAGAAATCGAGGCAAAATCATGGCCGGTTATGTTGCACGACGCCTCACATTGGCCATACCTGTGTTATTTGGTATCTTGTTCGTGACCTTCGCCTTGGCACGGTTGCTGCCTGGCGATCCCTGTCGCTCGGCGTTAGGTGAGAAAGCCACGGACGAAATCTGTGATGACTTTAATGAACGCAAGGGCCTGAACAAACCTATCCACGAACAATTCTGGATTTACTTGCAGGACGTCGTTCAAGGCGACCTGGGCGAGTCGATCAAAGAGGGCCGCCCTGTGACCGAAATGCTGGTCGAACGACTACCTGTTACCCTGGAGTTAGCCATTGCGGCTATGACGTTTGCCGTGCTGGTTGGCATTCCGCTGGGCATTGTCTCGGCGTATTATCACAACTCTGCTGCTGATGTCGGGACCATGATCGGTGCTAACATCGGCGTATCAATGCCAGTCTTCTGGTTGGGGTTGATGCTGTCCTATTTCTTCGGTGTGTCGCTAAAAGACACTCCGCTGTGGCTGCCCCCATCCGGTATGCCAGCCTCCATCGCGCCCTGGTATGAAGCGTGGGGCATCGAGGGCAGCCGGGATGCGCTCACGCTGACCGGATTCATCGCCAACATGAATGTCCTCAACGCGATCCTGGCGGGGAACACTGAGGGCCTCCGGGATGCGCTGCGGCACCTGATCTTGCCCGGCGTCGCCGTGGGTACCATTCCGCTGTCGATCATTGCGCGCATGACGCGCTCTAGCCTGCTCGAGGTGCTGGGGTTGAACTACATCCGCACCGCGCGGGCGAAGGGGGTGCGTGAAGGCAGTGTGGTCCGGCGTCACGCGCTGCGCAATGCGCTGCTGCCGGTGGTGACCATTATCGGGCTGTCGTTTGGCACCTTGTTGAGCGGCGCGATCCTGACCGAGACGGTTTTTGGTCTTTCAGGAGTCGGTAAAGCGCTCTACGACTCGATCACCGGGCGCGATTACACCGTCGTGCAGGCCTTCACCCTGATCATCGCTATCATGTTTGTTTTCATCAATCTGATCGTCGATGCTCTTTACGCTTATCTCGATCCACGTATTCGACTAGAGTGACATCATGCAACCCACAGACTCTGACCCTGTTGAACTTCGATTGGGAACCGCCGATGAAACCGTCGCCAGTCGTCCTCCCAAAGGACTGTGGCGCGAAACATTAGAGCGGTTGGTACGCAAGCCTTCGGCGATTGTGGGATTGGTGATCCTGGGCTTTTTGGTCCTGGTCGCAACATTCGCACCCGTGATCGCGACCCACGATCCGCTGGCGGTGCTGTTGGATGTGCCCGAAGAGGGAGCCGAACGCCGGATGGAACCGTGCATCCACCTGTTGGGCTGCCCAGAACCTGGGGACGAAATCCTCAATGTTTCTACCCGTGATCCGATCACCGATGCGGCGCTCAACTCGACCAACACCCAGGTCTTTACCACCAGCGGCACAACGCTCACCGTGTGGGACGCGGACAGCGGCGATGCGTTGATGACCTTTGATCATGATGATCCGGTGACCGCCGCTATCTGGAGCCCGACCGACCAGCTTATTGTGTCTTCGGCAGGCAATCAACTCTATATCTGGGATGTCAACCGGCGCGAACAGAAAGACGAGCTACCCAATGCGGGTGGCCCTGCCGACAATTTGGCCTGGAAAGGGGAGGCTATCGGCGGGGGGTTCTTGAGCTTCAATGCCGAGAGTGTCAATACCTGGGCCCAACTGGGTTCAGATTCAGTCTTGTTCAACTTCCTCTCCGCGGTGACGTGGGCACGCACCGGCCAGGACCTCTCAGCTGAGGAAGAGGGACCGGATGTAACTACCCCCTCAGATGGCGAAGAAAACGCAGGTCAAGCTGAAACTGAACCAGATACCGAAACGGACACAGACGCGGATGCTGAAGCTGAAGAAGAAGCCCCCGCCATCTCCATCGAAGCGCAACGCATCCTCGAACAGCAACTGACCTGGACCCGGCTGGAGCTCATTGAGCCGGATGCGGGAGTGACTTCTGCCGACTGGAATATTCACGGTCAGATCGCCATGATCACCACCGGCAGCGAAGTGCAGCTTTGGTCCCGACGCGAAATTGTCGAACAAGAAACCACCAATGCCCCGGTGTTTAGCGGAGATTTTGTTGGGTTTGGGGAGGATACACAAGCCGGACAGCAAGCCAGCACTACACGCCTGGGTATGGCCGAATACTTGACAATCCCCCTTGACGAACCGATTGTGTCCGCCAAATTCAATCGGGAACGTACTCGTATTTTGATCACCACCGGCAGTACACTCCAAAGCTGGAATGCCACCGAAGCCGTATACAATGAAAACCTGTTGCAACTCACCATTGCAGCGCCGCCCGAATACCCGGAACTGGCGAACGGCACCTGGATCGAAGCGCTCTCGCGCGGCATCCGCTACATGATGGCCAGCAGCGGCGAAACGGGGTTGGTATGGGATACGCAGACCGGCGAACTGCTCTACACGCTGCCGCACGGCGAACCGATCGTGGACATGAGCACCAGCCAGTTAGCGACGCTGATCTTCACCCGCAGTGACAACCTGATCAAGGTGTGGAGTGTGGACGACGGTGAGCTGGTCGTCACCATCGAAACAGACACACCCATCTCGCTGGCCAAATGGCAAACAGGCGGCAGCAGCGGCGGTATTCTGCTGGTGACCGAAAACGAACTCAAGATCGTCAAGACCTCGAATTACCAGTACATCATGGGCGTGGACGGCAACTTCCGCGACCAGTTCAGCCGCTTGATCTACGGCACGCGCGTCTCGCTCATGGTGGGCCTGACGACGGTCAGCCTGGCCGTGATCCTGGGCACCATCGCCGGCTCGCTGGCGGGTTTCCTGGGCGGCTGGGTAGATAACTTGATCATGCGCATCATGGACGTGATGCTGGCCTTCCCGTCGCTGATCCTGGCCATTGCGGTCGTGACCGTATTGGGGCCGGGGTTAGTCAACGCGCTGTTGGCCATTTCGATTGTGTTCATCCCACAATATGCGCGTGTCGCGCGGTCCGGGGTGCTGTCCGTCCGCGAAGAAGACTTTGTCATGGCCGACCGGGCGCTGGGGGTGCACCCCATGCGTATCCTGTTCCGCCGCGTGCTGCCCAACGCATTAGCCCCGTTGATCGTGCAAGCGACGCTGGGCATCGGCACCGCGATCCTGGATGCTGCTGCGCTGTCTTTTCTGGGCCTGGGCGCGCAGCCGCCCACCGCCGAATGGGGTGCCATGCTGGGGCAGGAGCGCAGCCAGATTTTCACGGCACCGCACCTGGTCTTCTTCCCCGGCATCGCCATCATGATCACGGTACTGGCTTTTAACCTGTTGGGCGATGGCCTGCGCGATGCCCTTGATCCCCGCCTGGACCGCTAGAGGAAGTGTACATGGCAACAGAAAACGGCAAAGAAGCCAGAACAAAATCGACGGACACCAGCGGCACACCGCTGCTGCGTGTCAACGATCTCAAAACCTATTTTTTCACCCGCGAGGGCACCGTCAAGGCTGTCGATGGGGTGAGCCTGGAAGTCCAGCGCGGCGAGATTCGCGGCATTGTAGGCGAGTCTGGCTGCGGCAAGAGCATGACCGCCATGTCGATCCTGCGGCTGGTAGACAAGCCCGGCAAGATCGTGTCTGGCGACGTGTATTTTCATGGCGAGAACTTGCTGAAGAAGTCGCGCCGCGAAATGGCACGTATCCGGGGCCGGAAGATATCGGTCATCTTCCAGGAACCGCGTTCATCCCTCAACCCGGTGCTGCGTGTTGGCAAGCAGTTGACCGAAGTGCTGCGCATTCACGAAGGCATCAACTCCAAACAGGGGCAGGCGCGCGCAGTTGACTTGCTCAAAGAAGTGGGGATTCCCGATCCGCAAAAACGCTCGACCAATTATCCCCACGAAATGTCGGGCGGCATGGCGCAGCGCGTGATGATCGCGATGGGCATGGCGTGTGCACCAGACCTGCTCATCGCGGACGAGCCGACCACCGCCCTGGATGTTACGATCCAGGCGCAAGTACTCGACTTGATCCGTAACCTGCGCGACGAGCACGGCATGGGCGTGATGCTCATCACCCACGACATGGGCGTGGTCGCCGAGATGGCCGATATCGTGACCGTGATGTATGCGGGCACATCGGTTGAGGAAGCGCCCACCGAAGAGCTGTTCGAGGAGCCATTGCACCCCTATACCCAGGGCCTGATCGCGTCGATCCCGGTCATGGGCAAGGTCAAGGACCGATTGGACGTAATTCCGGGCCGTGTGCCAGACCTGATCGACATGCCCGTCGGCTGCCGCTTTGCACCACGTTGCAAGGCCCGCATCGAAAACCAGTTGACAAAATGCGAAGTAGAAGAGCCAGACATGCTTGACGCCCGGCCCGGCCACCGGGTACGCTGCTGGCTGTACGAAAGCGAAAATGCGTCATGACTGACATTGCCAAAACCGACACGGATAACCTGCTCGAAATCCGCGATCTCAAGGTGTATTACGAGATCAAAGGCAGCGTTCTCAAGCGTACCGTGGGCGTCGTCAAAGCCGTCGATGGCGTGGACCTGGCCATCAAGCGTGGCGAGATTCTGGGTCTGGTGGGGGAATCCGGCTGTGGCAAGACCACCGTCGGGCGCGCAATCCTACGGCTGGTTGAGGCGACGGAGGGCACCGTTTCGTTCAACGGGCGTAACGTTTTTGAGCTTCCTCCATCGGAAATGAAACACCTGCGCCGCGAGATGCAGCTTGTGTTTCAGGACCCATACTCCTCGCTGGACCCGCGTTCCAAAGTAGGTGATATCGTAGGCGAAGGGCTGCGTGTGCACGGTATCCGAGATCGCCAGGAACGCCATACACAGGTGCTGAAAGCGCTGCAATTGGTTGGACTGCAAGAGCACCACATGCGTCGCTTCCCCCACGAGTTTTCAGGCGGACAGCGGCAGCGCATCGGGATTGCGCGCGCCCTGGTGCTCAACCCCAGCTTCATCGTGTGTGACGAGCCGGTGTCGGCGCTGGATGTGTCGATCCAGTCGCAGGTGCTGAACCTGCTTAAAGACCTTCAGGGAGAACTCAACCTGACGCTGATGTTCATCGCTCACGACATGAGCGTGGTCGAGCACCTTTGCAACCGGGTCGCCGTGATGTACCTGGGCAAGATCGTCGAGGTGGCCACCCGGGAGGAACTCTTCAGCAACCCGCAGCACCCCTATACCCAGGCGCTGATGTCGGCCATTCCGGTGGCCGATCCGAAAGCCAAGCGCGAGCGCCTCATCCTCGAAGGCGATCCGCCCAGCCCGTTGAATCCACCGTCCGGCTGCCGCTTCCACACACGCTGCCCAGAAGCCATCGACCGGTGTGCAGTCGAGGAACCACTCCAGATCGACCTGGGCCAGCAGCATCTGTGCGCCTGCCATTTGCGTGAGCCGGTAAAAACGCCCGAAGCCATCGGCTAGTCGCCTGGGCACAACCCATAACTGCGTGCGTGAAGACGTGATATCGACAGACAAAAGCGACCTGTGAACTGGCACAGATCGCTTTTTTGACTGGGGAGGCAGGATTCGAACCTGCGAATGGCGGCTCCAAAGGCCGCTGCCTTAAGCCACTTGGCGACTCCCCATCGCGCTGGAAATTATAGCATATCGGGCTTGGGATGAGCAAGGGTCGTCCGGTCCCTTTGGGTGCGAAACTCGCGGGCGGAATGGTGGCGGACTCGCCCCACCCGTTGTAGACTCTTGCCACATCTCATTCCAGGTAAAAGGGCAAGGACGATAATCGATGAGCGACAACAAGGGTCGTGATAAAGCATTGGAATCCACCATGGCCGACATCACCAAGCGCTTTGGTGATGGGGCGATTGTGCGGTTGGGTGACGCCGTTCACCTGGCAGTTGACTCGATCCCGACGGGCTCGCTGGCCGTCGATATTGCGCTGGGGGTCGGCGGCATCCCGCGAGGCCGGGTGACCGAAGTGTATGGGCCGGAAAGTTCGGGTAAAACCACGCTCTGCCTGCACACCGTCGCCCAGGCCCAGATGTTGGGCGGGGTGTGCGCGTTCATCGACATGGAGCACGCGCTGGATCCCAGTTATGCCGCGCGCATCGGTGTGGATGTCAACAACCTGTACATCTCCCAACCCGACACCGCCGAGCAAGCGCTGGAGATCGCCGAGGCATTGATACGCAGCGGTGCGCTGGACATCATCGTGCTGGACAGTGTAGCCGCGCTGGTGCCCCGCGCCGAAATCGAAGGCGAAATGGGCGACAGCCATGTCGGCTTGCAGGCGCGCTTGATGAGCCAGGCGCTGCGCAAGCTCTCCGGCGCGATCAAGCAAACCAACACCTCTATGATCTTCACCAACCAGCTCCGCGAAAAAATCGGCGTGATGTTTGGCAATCCCGAAACGACCAGCGGCGGGCGCGCCCTTAAGTTCTATGCCAGCGTGCGCATCGATATCCGCCGCATTCAAGCGATCAAGGCTGGAGGCGAGACAGTCGGCAACCGCACCCGCGTGCGCGTGACCAAGAACAAGGTCGCTCCACCGTTCCGCGAAGCCGAGTTCGATATCATGTACAACGAGGGCATCAGCAAGGTTGGGGATATCCTGGATATCGGGGCTGACCTGGGCGTGATCGAAAAGCGCGGTGCATTCTACCGCTATGATGGTGATGTCATCGGCCAGGGGCGCGAAAACGCCAAGCAGTACCTGCGCGAAAACCCGGACCTGGCGCTGCTGATCGAAAACATCATCCGCGAAGAATACGGTTTGCCGGCGTTGGTGACCGATTTCGACGAAGAAGTGGAAGAATAAGCCGCGCTTACGGTATACTGCAACCAGTATTTCAGCAGCAACAGGTGAAGGTGAATCAGTGATCCGTATACTCGTTCGTCTGATACTGGTGGGGGTGACCTTTCAGGTGGCAGCATGGCGCGCCGATTTCGTCACCGCTCAGGATGGGTCCGGTGCGGTCTGTGTGACAGTGTTTGCAGATGAGAACAGCGATGGCTTACATGGACTCAACGAATCTACATTGCCGGGAGCTAGCCTGAATCTGCTGCTTGGCGACACAATCATTGCCACACATGTGATGCAGTCAACCGACGGCGAAGCGTACTGCTTCGAGGATTTGCCGCCAGGCACCTATACCGTTACCTTGCTCAACAGTGACATCTACCGGATCACGACCTTACCACCTCAACCATCTGTGGAGGTGATCGATGGCGCATCACCGCCACTGACGTTCGGAGCCAAACCGGTTAGCCAGGAAACCCTGCGCGCCGAATTAGAAGCCCTCGCTCCTGCTTCACCAGCGCAGCCTGGCTCGATCTGTGTATCGACATTTGCGGACATCGACGGTGATGGCAACAACGAAGCAGACACCGGTATTCCCGAACAACCGCTGGCAGGTGTCAATGTCAACCTCATCACCGACGACATCATTGTCGCCAATCATATCACCTCCGAGGGAGAAACAGAGTATTGTTTCGAAGGGCTGGTGCCCGGCGTCTATACTGTCTCATTTGCCGAAAGCCCCCTGTATCGCTTTACGACGGGCCAAACTGCTACCCGTCCCTTAGAAGCTGGTCAGATTCTGAAGGTTGACGCCGTTGGTGCGGCTCCGGTTGCTATTGATAACCTGCGGGCATATTATGCGGCACGCAACGCGGACACCAGTGACGGGGACGAACCGCTGGAAATGTCGTCACGGCTGCTGCTCGCGATGGTCGGCTCAATGGTGGTGATGGTCTTTATGATCGGTCTGGGAGCAGTGCTGCTGGGTACCGCCAACAGTGGGAGGCGGCGATACTCCTAGCCAGGCATGGAAAACGTCTGGTAGATGGCGGTGATGAGCTTGTCGGGCTTGACTCCATGGCGCTGCAGCAAGGAAGCGCCGTGTGCATTTTGAGCCAGCGCCAGCACAATGTGTTCCGTGCCAGTATAGTGTGTGCCCAGCTGATTGGCACGGTCAACAGCATGATCGATGACATCATCTAGGATGGCAGCTTGCACCGCCTGATCCCCCTCTGCTGCCTGGCTTGCCTCGGCTTCCAGTGGGGACTGCTGCAGACCACATTCCTGCAACACGCGCGAAACCACACTGCGGCGTTCAAGCGCCAGCGCGAGCAGCAGATGCGCTACCCCGGCAGGTTGACGCTGGTCGTCCTGGGTGGCCAGTTGCCCGGCTGCCGTTAATACCCGGCGCGACAGTTCGCTGAGGCGTGCAATCCGTTTGGCCGCTTCGATCCCCAGTTCCGTGATGCCATCGTGCAGCAGCAGCCGCACCCGCCGCCGAATCTGATCAGGGCTGATCGCCAGCGTGCGCAACAGGCGCTCAGCCGCACCTTCCCCGCTGCGGACCAATGCCAGCAGCAGGTGCTCAGTGCCAATATAGTGATGGCCGAACCAGCGCGATTCATCGCTGGACAGGGTCAATACCCGGCGCAGCGCCTCGGTCAGGTCGATCGGCGTCACCAGTGGATCGATCATAGCGTGCAGCACGCGCACCTCAAGTTCTGCGCGCCGCTCATCGACCTCCAGATCGGTCAGCACTTGTGACCCCAGGCTGCCCTTCTCACGCATGATGCCGACCAGCAGGTGGTCCGTATCCACCGACTCATGCTGGTAATCTTGCGCCAGCAAGCGGGCATGGTTCAAAGCCCGGCGCGCATGTTGACTGTAGCGGCTGTTCAGGGTCATACCACACACGCATCCCATTAACTGTTCATAAGTTTATTATAATCGGGCCGTTAGCTGCGGCAAACCGCACCAAAAAATACAGCCCCAGACCTTTGGGGCTGTTGGTTTGCTGGACACAACGACGGGTGTTAATTGGCTGTGATCGGGATAGCGTCGATATCGGCCCCAGACTGCAGCGTGGAATAGTACCCGCTCACCCATCCGGTGGTACTCTGGTACTGAATCTGCCACCAGGTGCTGGACGCATTGCGCCCGATCACCTGTCCCGACTGCTGGTAGGGTAGCCGGCCAATGATGCTGTAGGCCGTACTCGGCCCGCTGCGAATGTTCAGGTTTTCGCGTGCGGTCACGTAGTAACCTGTCTGGACAGGGGGTTGGATACCGCCGGTCGTCGAGCCAGTGCCCGATGCCACCGGGACATTCTGGGTGTTATCGATGGCTACCCAGCGCCCACTCACCCAACCCGCCGTCCCGTTGACGTAAATCTGCCACCAGGAGCTATCCTGGTTGCGGGCCAACACCGGATAGGTTTCGTCGCGGTTGATCTTGGTGATGATGTTGCCTGTCGAGGCGCTAGGGGCATCACGCACATTCAGGCGATAGGCGGTCACGGTAGCCGTCGCCCCGGTACTCACCGGCGGCGGTGCTGGCGGCAGCGGCGCACTCCCGCCACTGCCACCGGGCAGCGAAATGCTGAAATCCAGGTAGGCCAGGCTGGTCGCCTCGTAATACTCCACGATGATGGTATGCGGACCCGCCCCCAAGATAACCGTATTAGTATATGTCAGGCCGGTCGCACCATGAAATTCGTTGATGACCAGCGAACTATCGACATAGACTCGCACGCCGTCATCGGCCCGTGCACTGACCTCATACGTCCCGCCATCCAGCGTGAGCAGTGTCGTCCACCGTGCCGAGAAGTTGTCGGCAGGAACACCTGACACCGGTGCGCTGCTGCCCCAATCATATGATGGTGTGCTTTCGGAGCGGGTCACCACCGGCAAACCCTGCAAGAAGGGATTGTCGTAATACTGTGCGGTCCACACACTGGTGATGTTGATCGGTACGGGGTTGGTCGGTGGGGTGGGGTTGGCGGCGGCGTTGCCCCAATCCACATACAGATACGCATCACCGCTGTCCTCGCGGTAGTCGACCTGGATGTGGTGAAAACCGGCCGTCAGGGTGACATCCACCGTCAGCATTTCGCCGGGACGCGGCGCGGTGAAGGTTTCCAGCACTGGGCGCTGGTCCGGCGGGTAATCGATCCAAAGCTTGATCGCGTCATCCGCCTGGATGAAAAAGCGGTAGGTACCTGCTGAAAAATAAACATCGGTGGCGAATCGCGCCGTGAAGTCGTCCTCGTTCACGACGCCCGGAGCCGGAGACGCTGCACCCCAGTTAAAGGCCACATCGCCGAACTGTGTGGTCCACACCGGGCTGCCGGATAGGAAACGATTGTTGTAGAACTCAGCCTGCCATGCGATGCCGCCCTGGGCTTCGGCGGGCCGTGCGGGGGCCACCAACAGACCGGCCCACGCCAACAGCGTCACCAGCACGGCGGCGACGATAAAGCGCTTCATGTGCTTGTTGCTCCTCTCATTCTCTCTTGCCGCAGCGTCCGACAACTACTTGCCAGACACTA
>JAADYV010000355.1 GCA_010092855.1 Chloroflexota bacterium
AACATGGCGCAGTTCGAGGGCGAATTCATCCCTAACGCCTACATCCGCATCGCGCCGGACAACACTATCACGCTGATCGTGCACCGCTCCGAGATGGGCCAGGGCGTGGCTACGGCGCTGCCCATGATCTTGGCCGACGAACTCGACGCCGACCTGGATGCCGTGCGCACCGAGCAGGCTCCCCCGGACCGCGTCTATGGCGACCAGGTGACGGGCGGCAGCCAGAGCATTTCCGGTTCGTACAATACGCTGCGTGTGGCCGGGGCCAGGGCACGCGCCATGCTGCTCGCGGCGGCAGCGTTGACCTGGCGCGTGGATGCCGCCGAATGCCGCACCGAACTGGGCACCGTGCTCCACGACGCCAGCGGCCAATCGGCCACCTATGGCGAACTGGCCGAAACCGCGGCCACGCTGCCCGTACCCGGCACCGGCGAATTCAGTGTGAAGGACCCCGCCGACTTTCGCTATATTGGCCAGCCGATGGGCCACCGCGACAACCTGGCCTTCGTGACCGGTCAGGTGCAATTTTGCAGCGACTTGCAGTGGCCGGGCTTGCTCGTCACGGTGGTGGCACGCTGCCCGGTCTACAGCGGTGACGTGGCCGAGTACGACGCCAGCGCTGCGCTTGCTGTGCCGGGTGTCCAACACGTGGTTGAAGTCCGCACCGGGATCGCAGTGGTGGCCGAAACCACCTGGGCCGCGCTGCAAGGCCGGGATGCGCTCCAGATCACCTGGGACGAAGGCTCGCGCGCTGATTGGAGCAGCGAAAGCCTGCGGCAGAGCGCTGCCGACGAGGTGAACTGGGCTGACGATTCCCAGGTGTTAGAAGCCACCTACGAGGTCCCCTATTTGGCCCACGCGCCGATGGAGCCGATGACGTGTGTGGCCGACGTGCGCGAGGATGCCGCCGAAGTATGGGCCCCGACCCAGAATCGCCAGGAAGCGCTCAGCATTGCCGCCAACGCCGCCAGTCTGCCGATGCGCGCGGTGACGGTGCACGTACCCCTGATTGGCGGGGCATTTGGCCGCCGGCTGGAAAACGACTACGTGCGCGAAGCAGTTGAGATTTCGCGGGCAGTCGGCGCACCGGTCAAGCTGTTCTGGACGCGCGAAGACGATATGCAGCACGACTTTTACCATCCATACAGCCTGAACTATCGCAGCAAACGACCGGACGACGACAGCCGGATGCAGGGCCGCACACTTGGCTACGCCAGCACTGTGCCGACCGGGGCATGGCGCTCGGTCGATAACTTCCCGGATGCCTTCGCCAACGAATGTTTCATCGACGAACTGGCCATCGCCACCGACCGCGATCCGCTGGAAGTCCATCTCGAATTCCACGCCGGGACCCCGCGCGAACCCGTGCTGCAAACCGCTGCCGACAACTTCGGCTGGGACGCACCGCTGCCAGAGGGCCGGGGCAAGGGCATCGCGGTGCATTCGACCTTTGGCATCAGCCACGTTGCGATGGCGGCAGAAGTCGAGGTGGCGAATGGGCGCGTGCGGGTACACCGCGTAGTGTGCGCCATCGACTGCGGCTTTGTGGTCAATCCGGACGCTGTGATGGCCCAAATGGAAGGCGGCATCGTGTTCGGGCTGACAGCGGCATTGTACGGGGAAATCACCGTCGAGAACGGGCGCACCGTGCAGAGCAATTTCCACGATTACCCGCTGCTGCAGCTCAGCGAAATGCCGCAGGTCGAGGTGTTTATCGTGCCCAGCGACCGGTCGCCGGTGGGCGTGGGCGAGATGGGTGTGCCGCCGGTAGCGCCTGCCGTGTTCAACGCGATCTACGACGCGACCGGCATCCGCGTGCGCCGCATCCCGGTGCGCCCGGAGGATTTGGCGTAGCGGGTTTTCAGACAATGATGGATTGGCTCAGGGATCACACGCATATAACAAACGTTTTTGCGGGGGCGTATTGCAATACGCCCCTACCTCCAACCAGGCGAAAGGTATTTCCGAGGCTGCCCCATGCATGACACTATCTCCCTTCCCGAAAACCGGTGGCTAGCCCCGCTGTTCACCGGCGCTGCCGTTGGCGCGCTGGGTGGGCTGGTCGCGCTGGTGGTGGTGATGTTCGGCCCGGTGATGGCGGTAGGCATGGTACTGGGCCTGATGGTGGGCCTGTACCTGCTCACGTCGCTGGAAGGCGGGCTGTACGCGATGCTGGCCGTGATCGCGCTGCTGCCCTTCGCTAAAGTGCCCTTCAGCCTGCCGGTCACGCCCAGTTTTCTGGACGGGGCGCTGATCGCGTTTGGCGCGGTTTACCTCGTGCAGTGGATGGGCGGCCAGCGGCGGCTGTTTCGCGGCACGCCGGTCACGCCCATTGTGCTGATCTTCACCGGGATCATGCTGTTTGCGTTTTTGATGGGCCTGCGCCACGCTCTGCTGACGGCGCGTGTGCTGCGCAACGTGGTCGAGATGATCCTGTCGCTGCTGCTGGTCGTGATCCTGGTGGACGTGGTGCGCGACGTGAAGACGCTGCGCCGCGCGACAACGGTGTTGATCGTGCTGGGCGGGGCATCGGCGTTGCTGGGGATCGCGCTGTGGTATTTGCCCGATCCCACCGCCGAGGCGCTGTTGAATCGCCTGAGCAGCTTTGACTATCCGGCGGGCGGCGTGCTGCGCTACCGCGAAACGCCCGGAGCCTTGCTCAACGAGCGCGCCATCGGCACCTGGATCGATCCCAATGCGTTCGGCGGTTTCCTGCTCATGGTGGGAGCCGTGACCGCGCCCCAAGTGTTCTCGCCCCGCCCCCTGTTCAAACGCTGGCTGGCGGCGGGACTATTCGGCCTGATCCTGGTCGCGCTGTTCCTGACCGACTCGCGCGGCGCAATGCTGTCATTGGGCGCGGCGCTGGTCTTCATCGCGGCGCTGCGCTACCGCAAGCTGCTG
>JAADYV010000356.1 GCA_010092855.1 Chloroflexota bacterium
GATTCGGGGATCACTTCTTCGGCGACAACAAAAATCATCGCACCCGCTGCGAATGCCAGGGCATAAGGCAGCAGGGGCCGGATCGCCAGCACGGCTGCCGCACCAATAATCCCGGCAATGGGTTCAACCATCCCAGACGCCTGCCCATACATAAACGCTTTTACGGATTGCATTCCCTCGCGGCGAAGTGGCATGGCAACGGCGATTCCTTCCGGAAAGTTCTGTAACCCGATTCCGATGGCAAGCGCAATCGCACTGGAAAGCGAGGCTGTTTCGAGATTGGCTGTAACTGCGCCAAAGCTGCCGCGCGCGGTTCGTCGCCGGCGATAAGTGCTCCCGTGTGTGCGATGCGCTTCAGGTCAGCGGCGTACAGCTGCCCTTGCACAAACGGCGTGATCAAGAAAAACTCCCCGGTGTGACCTAACGAAACCAGCCCTCCATCCTCAGCCAATGCACCAACGTCAATTGCGGGCACATGCTGTGGCAGCGCGTTGAAATTGGCGTAATCCAGCAGCAGGTTACGCGCGCGGTCGGAGTGACGGTTGTGCCCAAACCGGTCGTGGGACATAGTATGCAACACAATCTTCTGCACTCGTTCGCCGTTATGCGCGAACGTGATCAGCAAGGGGCTGCCATAACCAAACGACTTGATTGCGTCATCCAGGTTATTTTTATCTTTGAGCGGTCGCACATCATGGACCTGAACCAGACCCTGATACAGCGCCGACAGATAGTCTTCCAGGTGCGTTCGTTCGAACGGCAGTGCAGACCAATCAATCACAATGTTCCTCCGAAACGTTCATGACTGTTTGCCAGACTCAGGGAGAAATTCCTTGACGATCTGGCCGATTAACAAAGGCAGCACACTAAAGCCCAGGACGATGGCCCAGCCGGTTGCTTTAGGATCGACCACACCTAACACGTCGTTGACGCCGGGCACATAGGTAGCCAACAGCAGCAGTACCGTGCACAACACCAGTGCGCCCCAGACATACGGGTTGCGCGTGATGTCGTTGCGCCAGATGTTCGAAGCACGGTCGCGCATGTTAAAGACATGCCACAACTGGGCCAGGGCCAGCGTGAGGAAAGATACCGTCACCGCGCGGTCTTCGTCCATATCCAGCCCTACCAGGCTGAGCGCAAAAACACCCAACACCGCCGCCGTGATCAGCGCCCCGTAGCCGCTAATGGCTAGCCAGTGCTGCCGCGTCAAGATCGACTCATCCGGATCGCGGGGTGGGTGATCCATGATCGTCGGATCGCCCTCGCCCACGCCCAACGCCAGCGCCGGAAAGACATCTGTCACCAGGTTGAGAAACAGAATCTGCAAGGGCCGGATCGGCAGCGGCGCATTTACGATTGACGCCAGGCCGACCACCATTACCTCGCTGATGTTGCACGAGAGCAGGTAGAGCACAAAGCGGCGAATGTTATTAAAGATCACGCGCCCCTGCTCCACCGCCACAACAATGGTCGAGAAGGCGTCGTCTTTCAGCACCATGTCAGCGGCTTCGGTGGCGACCTGCGTGCCGCGCTGGCCCATAGCAACGCCGATGTCGGCTTTTTTGAGCGCCGGGGCATCGTTCACACCGTCGCCCGTCATGGCCACAATCGCGCGCCCGGATTGGTGCAGCGCAATCAAGTCCAGTTTTTGCTTGGGGTTGACACGTGCAAAAATCGGTGCATCCACCAGCCGCTGCCGCTCCTCTCCCGACGGGGCGTCACCGTCCTTTAGGTCCTGGCCATGGACCACTTCCAGCTCCTCCCCTTCCTCGACCAAGCCCACTGCCTGCGCGATGTTGCGCGCCGTCACCGCCTGGTCGCCGGTCACCATGACCACGCGAATACCGGCTGACTTACACGCTTCCAGCGCAGGGCGCACATCTTCGCGCGGGGGATCGGCTAACCCCACCAGGCCAACCAGGGCAGCGTTGTGATACGGATCAACGTCGCTCGCATCGACCGTGCGCTGCGCCAGCGCCAGCACGCGCAGCCCTTCGGTGGCCATCTGCTGGTTATGGTCGTGCCACTGCTGGCGTTGGTCGCCGGTCATATCTTGTTTGCCATCAGCGGTGAGGACGTGCGTCGTTATGTCCAGCACGGCGTCCGGCGCGCCTTTGATCACCACCCGATAACCATCACCGCCCGCGTGGAAGGTCGCCATCATCTTAACATCGGGATCAAAGGCCTCTTCGCGGGTTTCCGGCCATTCCTCCAGCAGCGCTGCCCGACGGATGTCCGCGCGCGCGCCCGCCACCAAAAGCGCCACCTCCAGCGGATCGCCGACGCCTTGCGCCTCAGCGGGATCGTCCTTTAGGCTGGCATTGTTGCACAACACCCCCACTTCCAGCGCCTGGCGCAGAATGGCATCATCCTCCAGGGCGATGCGAGTGTCGTCGTGCGTGAACAACCGGTCGCCGCTGGCATCGTCTGGATTGACCGTCACCCGTCCAGAAGCCAGCTCGAACGCGGTCACCATCATACGGTTTTCGGTCAGGGTGCCGGTTTTGTCGGTCAGGATGATGCTGGTTGCGCCCAGTGTTTCGACCGCCGAGAGGCGGCTGACCAGCGCGTTGCGCCGGGCCATGCGCCGCATTCCACGCGCTAGCGCAACAGTAGCCACAATGGGCAGGCCCTCCGGAATGCTGGCCACCGCCAGCGCAATCGAGGTCTCGATCATCAGCACGATCTCTTTGCCGGTGATGATGCCCGCCACTGCCACCAGGGTGGCGATCACCAGCGTGAACAGGATCAACCGGCGGCCCAGCAGATCAAGGCGTTTTTCGAGCGGCGTGGCTTCCTGTTCGGCCTCTTGCACCAGCGACGAAATCTGGCCAAGCTCGGTCTCCATCCCGGTCTGAATCACCACGCCCTCCCCGGAACCGCGCGTGACCGAGGTCCCCTTGTAGACCATGTTGGCGCGCTCGGCCAGGGGGATGTCGCCTTCGAGCGGCTCGACCTGCTTGCTGACCGGCACCGATTCACCGGTAAGGGCCGATTCGTTCGTCTGCAGCTTGGAGGCCTCCAGCAGCCGCAGGTCGGCAGTGATCACGTCGCCACCCTCCAGAATGACGATATCGCCCGGCACCAGTTTTTCGGCAGGCACCTCGTCGATCCGTCCATCGCGGCGAACTTTGGCATCGACCTGGCTGAGTTCTCTCAAGGCCTCCATCGAACGCACGGCGCGCAGTTCGGTGAAAAAACCGATGGCAGCATTGATCACGATCACGACGGCGATTGCGACACCTTCGATGACGTCGCCAAACGCAAACGATACCACCGCTGCCACCACCAACAGCCCGACCACCAGGCTCTTGAACTGCTCGACCAGAATCTGCCAGATGCTGGTTTTCTGCTGGGTGCGCAGCCGGTTCGCGCCATACTGCGCGCGCCGTTCTTTTACGTCTGCTGCGCTTAAGCCTGCGGTGGAAGTGTTCAAATCTGCCAGAACAGCGTCAAGGGGGCGTGTCCAGGGATGTTCGGCCATCTCTTCTCCTCGTTTAAGTGCGGGTCTTAGCTGGAATCTTTGAGCGCCTCAAAGCCAGATGTGATATCGAGCACTTCTTCCGTAATCGAGCTTTGGCGTAGGCGGTGATACTGGCGGTGTAGTTCGTCCAGCCGTTCGCGGATGTTCTTCTCGGCGGCCTGCATCGAGTCCAGGCGGCTGGCGTTTTCACTGGCCAACGAGTCGACCAGTGCGCGGTAGAGTGAGACAAACAGATACTGGCGTACCAATGCCAGGAACAACTCGGCCCAGTCCATGCGATAGAACGGCAATCCGCGCGACTGCCATTCGCGCTGCTGCAACCGCCGGAGCCAGTGGTCGCTCAAGGGCAGCAGCCGCCGCAGTGTGGGTTCGTAGGTTGTGCCAGAACGTGGCGTGTTGTAGAATAACACGACCTGGTCGAGTTGACGTGCGGTGCGCCACTGGTCCAGGTGCAGCAGCAAGTCTTGCACAGTGCTGGTCACGCCGGAGAGTGAACTGGGCATGGGGAGGAGGCGCTCCACCGGCTGGCCAAGCTGCTCAAAGGTGGCCAGCGCCAACCGGCCCACCACCAGGACCGTGCGCTGCTGCGGCTCGATACCCATGCGTTCGATCTGGTCCAACGCGAAGGCGGCAATCCGGTTATTAAACTGGCCGACCAGCCCCTGGTCCGAGCCAAACACCACCAGGCCCAGCGTTTCCGTTGCCGGCTGGTGGGGCACCACGTGCTCGACGGGGCGCTCGCGCAGCACAATCTGGAGACCCAACTCGATGGTGTCGAAATAGGTCGAGACCGCCTCAACCGCTTCTTCGTATTGGCGGATATTGACTGCCGCCAGCGATTTCATGGTGTGGGCCACCTGGTGTAGCTGCTGGGCGCTTTCAAGCTGTCTGCGCAGGGTTTCCAGCGTGTGCACGGCTACTGCTCCCCATCCTTACGCGCCATCAAACGCCGGATAGAACTGCGCAAGTCGCCGCGATCCTCGTCGGTCAGGTCCTCGCCCTGCTGGATGCGCTGGTAGAGAGCGGCCAGCTTCTCGCGCACGTGACGGCGCACACGGTCGGAGACCGGGCCCACCTGGTCCAGCGCCAGGTCATCGAACAACCCCTCGGTGACAGCAAACAACACCGCGATCTGCTCGGCCACCGGCATCGGCTGGTACTGCGGCTGTTTGAGCACTTCGCGCACGCGCCGCCCGCGCGTTATCGTGCGCCGGGTTTCCTGGTCGAGCCGGGTGCCAAAGCGCGAAAAGGCCTCCAACTCTTCAAACTGCGAATACGTCAGGCGCAGGTCGCCGGCGACGGCGCGGTAGGCCAGAAACTGGGCTTTGCCGCCCACCCGCGACACCGACCGGCCAATATCCACCGCCGGGAGGATGCCTTTCTGAAACAGGTCGGGCGACAGGTAGATTTGCCCATCGGTGATCGAGATCAGGTTGGTGGGAATATAGGCGGAAATGTTCTGGGCCTGTGTCTCGACAATGGGCAGCGCCGTCATGGAGCCACCGTCCTTCAGGTGGGTGGCGCGCTCTAGCAGGCGCGAGTGCACGTAAAAAATATCGCCGGGATAGGCTTCGCGGCCCGGCGGGCGGCGCAGCAGCAGCGACAGTTCGCGGTAAGCGCGCGCGTGGCGGGTGAGATCGTCGTAGACCACCAGCACGTCCGCGCCCTGGTGCATGTAGTGTTCGGCGATGGCGGTGGCGGCGTAGGGGGCCAGGAACTGCAAGCCCGGAGGCATATCACCCGTCGCCACCACCACCGTGGTGAAGCCCATCACGTCGTTTTCGCGAAGATCGTTGATAAAGCGCGCCACCGCACCACTGCGCTGCCCGATAGAGCAGTAGACACACAGTACCTCTTTGTCGCGCTGGTTGATGATTGTGTCCAATGCGAGGGCGGTTTTACCTGTCTGGCGGTCACCCACGATCAACTCTCGCTGGCCGCGCCCGATAGGAATTAGGGCATCGATCACTTTGATGCCGGTTTGCAGCGGTTCGCTCACCGGCGCGCGGGCCATAATCGGCGGGGCGGGCTGTTCGATGTGGCGACGTTCCTGCACATTCAGCGGCCCCCGATCATCCAGCGGATGGCCCACCGCATCCACCACGCGCCCCAGCAGGTTGTCACCGACCGGCATATCGGCCACACGCCCGGTGCGCCGCACTTCCACTCCGGCGCGCAAATCCTGGTCGTCGCCCAACAGGATCACACCGGTTTCGGTTTCGCCCAGGCTGAGCGCCAGGCCCAACAACCCGGTAGCGAACTGCACCAGTTCCTCCGACTGCACGCCGGACAGACCGCCCACGCGCGCGATGCCGCTGCCCACCGAGTTAATACGGCCCAGTTCGCGCACCACAGGGCTGGCCTGGTACGTGTCCAAAACGTGCGCAAACGCCGCCGTTGTCTGGTCCAGCAGCCCCGTCAGCGCTGTCTGCCGGGTGGCTTGATTGTCGTGTGGCATATATTCCGGCCTTATCTCGCGCGTCCAACCACTTCTTCAGGTTCCGAGAGCGCCTGTTCGGCCAGGAATGCTTCCAGGTGCTCGTGCAGGGTGTGCAGGTAATCGTGGATATTCCACCCGATCTGGCACGAGCCGGTTACCAGCGCCAGCCCGCAGATCAAATCTGAGTCGGTGGCGAAGTCTAACCGGGTGCTCTGCCCGAACTGTTCACGAACGATCCCCTCCACCCGCTCGCGTTGCGCGTCACTCAAGCCAAAGGCACTGTGAACCTCAATGGCCTGATCAGCGTCGCGCAGCATGGCGGTACACTGCTCGTCGTCCAGGGTTTTTATTTCGTGCGCAAACCGGTCCACAAGCTGCTCTTGCAGCTCGGTATCGGCCAGGTCCCACAGCGCACGCCGCGCCACCGCGAACACTTCGCTGCTGACCCGGGTGCGCAGCCGCCGCAAAAAAGTCTCTTTCTCTCGCTGGACAGCCCGCTGCCAGTCGGAACGCATGTCGGCCACGTCGCCACGCGCCTGCTCGATCAATTCTTGGCGCTGTTCATCAGCCTGATCCCGTGCCGCCGCCAGCAGCTCATCGCGTTGCTGGTCCAGCTCGCGCTGTTTGCTGCGAAAATCCTCGACTTCAGCAGCCGCTTCTTCCTGTTTGCGTTGGGCATCCTCCAGCCGCGAGGCAATTTTCTGCTCGCGTTCGTTCATGGCGTTGACGATGGGCTTATACAGAAACATCCGCAGCAGCGCTACCAGGATCAGGAAGTTAACGATCTGCGCACCAAAGGTAAACCAGTCAATCTGCACGCGCTATCCTCCTGCCTGGGCGACCACATGGTCCCAAAATGGATTAAAAAAGATCAAAATCATCGCCACCACAAAGCAGTAGATCGCCACCGACTCGATCAGCGCCATGCCCACAAACAGGGTGCGGCTGATGCTGTTTGATTCGTCGGGCTGCTGGGCGATGGA
Source organism: Chloroflexota bacterium (assembly GCA_010092855.1). Lineage (GTDB taxonomy): Bacteria > Chloroflexota > Anaerolineae > Aggregatilineales > Aggregatilineaceae > TC-15. The sequence continues at coordinate 6,911 of JAADYV010000356.1, forward strand.
CTGCAACCCCTGGGCCAGGGCACGCCCCTCGGCGAACGCTGGGCCAAGCGAGCCAATCGCAATCGTTAAACCCGAAACGATAATCGACACCATGCCAATGATGGTTGTGTCGTCCATAATCAACTTCTCCTTGTATGAACCCGGCCTACGCGGCGGTTTCGCTGGTGCCGGACGCAATATAAACGGTGGCCAGGGTCGCAAAAATGTAGGCCTGTATCTGGCCGACGATCAGTTCCAGGACCTGCAAGACGGTTGGCAGCAGCAGCGGGATAATCGAGAGCATGATGCCTACCAGAATGCGCCCGCTCATGATGTTGCCAAACAGGCGAATGGCCAACGCCACTGTGCGCGAAATCTCCGACACGAGGTTAAAGGGCAGCATAAACGGCGTCGGTTCGATGTAGTTCTTCAGATAGCCGAAGAACCCCCGCTTGGCCACACCATAGAGCGGCACAGCCACAAACACACACGCCGTGAGGGCGGCGGTGGTTGAGAGCGAGCCGGTGGGCGGTTCATAACCCGGCACCACGCTCAACAGGTTGGCCAGCGAAATAAACAGAAACAGCGTGCCAATAAAGGGCAGATAGTCGGAGGGGTCCTGCCCGGTGATAGCGCGAATCTGGTCGCGGATCGTGGTCACAATCGCCTCCAGCAGGTTCTGCCAGCGAGATATCTCCGTGCCGGTGGAGAGATTGCGCGTGATCAGCCACGAGCCCCCGGCCAGAATCCCCATCACCAGCCAGGTGAACACCAGGGTGGCATTGAGCGTAACCGGACCCAGTTCGACAATTGTGATTTGGTCAGGACTCAGTTCCATGGGGCGCTGTGCTCCTCTGCTCGCTGGGGAGCCGCTATCGGGTAACCCAACAGACGGACAACCACCACGCGCGCCAGCATAAACCCGAACACGGCAATAAGCAGCCGTTCCCATCGTCCCCAAGCCACCACGTACAGCCCGCCCAGCGCGATCCCCATGCGCACAAACGAACTGGTCAACAACATACGCGCGGGATGGCGCGCCGTTTGTACCTGGCGAATGGTGAGCCACAATCCGCCAAAGAAAAAACCACCGATCACCATGCCGCCCAGCAGGGCGATGACAACGGACAATTCACTCATGTCTCCGTCTTTCTCTTTCACTTTCGATCTGGCGCTGTTCTTTGGTAATCCAATACCAGGCGTTGAGACAGCCGATCACCAGCCCAACAAACATCAACGTTAGCCGCCACGAAAAACCCATCGCGGTAACTTCATCCAGCCAGATACCCAGCACAATCCCGATCAGGGTAGGCACCACTACCGACCAGCCCACCATGCCAAACGTGCCCAACCCGAACCACATATTGCCGGTGCGGTCTTTGTTGCGGGCTTGTGCCCTCCGAACAGCCTTCTGGTCCACATCTTCCAGAAACTGCCGCTGGCGTTGAGTCGTTGTCTGGTCTGGCGGCGTGTCTTCTTCAGATGTGCGTGGCAGATTGGCGTGTGGCTGCGACATGGCCCTTACTCTCCCAACTCGACAAAATAGCGCACCAGGTCTGTTTCCAAACCAGCCAACGCCGCGCGAGCTTCCCGTTCGCGCTCGTCCAGTTTTCGAAACTCATCCTGCACGGCCTGGCGCAGCGTATGCAAATCTTCACCGCGCACCGCCCGGTTAACCGACACCAGCACGTCTGCCGCGCGTTTAACCAGTATGCCCTCGTCAATGGCCAGGTGAATCTCTTCACCGTCAACGATGGTATAGGCCAGCAACCCCGGCTCAATCGTCGTCACCAGGTCGATGTGGCGTGGCAGGAGTGTGAACGACCCCATCCCCGACTCAGCGGAAACCTTCTGTACCTGCTCATCAACCAGGCGGCGGTGGGGTAACAACACCTGGAGTCTCATGTGTCCTGCGCCTCATCGCTGGCTTTTTCCGCCTCGTCCGCGTCAACAATGCTGCCGATCATGTACAGCGCGCTCTCCGGATAGTCGGCGTAGTCATCGTTAAGAATGCGCTCACATCCGTCCAGCGCGTCCGCGAGCGGCACGGACTTGCCCGGTGTGCCAATGAACTGCTCAGTGGTGTGGAAGGGCTGGGTCAGGAAGCGCTCCAGGCGGCGCGCGCGGTTGACCTTGCGCTGGTCCTCGTTCGAAAGCTCCTCCATACCCAGCATGGCGATGATGTCTTTCAGGTCTTCATACTCGGCCAGCGTTTCTCGCACGGCGCGCGCGGTCCGGTAGTGCCGCTCGCCGACCACGTGTGGCACCAACATCTCGGACGAGGAACGCAACGGGTCCACTGCCGGATAAAGCCCCTGGCTGGCGCGGTCACGCGAGAGCATGATCGAGGCCGACAGGTGGGTGAAGGTGTGAATCACCGCCGGATCGGTGAAGTCGTCGGCGGGCACGTACACCGCCTGCACCGACGTGATCGAGCCGGACGGTGTGCTGGTGATGCGGTCTTCCAGTTCGGCCAGTTCCGTGCTCAGCGTGGGCTGGTATCCCAACCGAGATGGAAGCTGGCCCAGCAGCCCGGATACCTCCGAGCCAGATTGGACAAACCGGAAAATGTTGTCGATCAACAGCAAGACATCGCGCTGCGCGTCGTCACGGAAGTATTCGGCGATGGTCAGCGCAGTGTGACCCACGCGAAACCGTGCACCGGGCGCTTCGTTCATCTGCCCGAAAACCAGCGCGGTGTTGTCCAGCACACCGGTTTCTTGCAGCTCCCGGTACAATTCCTCTGCCTCGCGCGTGCGCTCGCCGATGCCACAAAAAACGCTCACGCCCTGGTATTGACCGGCAATATTGTTGATCAACTCCATGATCAACACCGTCTTGCCCACGCCCGCGCCGCCAAACAAACCAGCCTTACTGCCGCGTTGCAGCGGGGCCAGCACGTCAATCGCCTTGATGCCGGTTTGAAACGTGTCTTTTTGGGTGGCGTGTTGGGTGAGCGACACGGGGCGCTGGTGGATCGAACGGGTGGTCCCACCTTGCACCGGGCCTTTGCCGTCCACCACCTCGCCCAACACATTAAAGACACGGCCCAGGGTCTCCTCACCGACCGGCACCTGAACGGGGTGTTGGGTGTCGCGCACGGTATTCCCGCGCGCCAGACCCTGGGTCGGCGTGAGCGCCATGCAGCGCACACGATGCGGGCCCAGGTGCGAAACTACCTCGAACACCATCTCTTCATCAGCCCCAGCCCGAAGCTGGCTGTTGATGTCGGGTAAAGTGTGGGCAAAATATGCATCGATGATGCTGCCTTCGACAGCGATCACCTGGCCGCGGTGTTGCAGTTTGTCGTCTGCGCCGCTGGTGCGTTTCAAGTCCAATCCTCTCAACTCAAAGCGTTGGCTGTAGTCGACCTTGTGTATTTAAGGGCAGGCTGATGTCAGCCGAGAATGTCAATCCTACTGTATGTCAGGCATCCCGTTTCCACATGGGGCAACTCGTTGGTCTTGCGATAGGACGACTGGTGAAGTGTTCTATAGGCCAGGTGGCCCACGCCACCTGGGTCACCTCAAAATACGCTGACAGTCTCATTCGGCAGCCGCGATTTTGGATTACAGTTTGTCCTAGAGGCGCATGGAGGAGGGCGAACGATGTCAGCAGAATTCAGTCGGCAAGCCTATCAAGATCGGATCAAGGCCCAACTCCACGAGTTGGACGCGCAGATTGACCGGCTCAAGGCCAAAGAAGAACAGATGGAAGCGAACGCCCGGCAGCAGTATTACGAGTATATGCAAGACCTGCAAATGAAACGGGAAGATATCGGCGCGAGGGTGAACGCTCTGGTGGAGGTCAGCGCCGACATTCTGCACGACATGCGCAAAGGCATCGATACTGCGGTAAATACCCTGAGTATGGAAGTCTCAGCGGCTGCCAAACGCTTTAACGTGATCCGCCCCGAACACGACGAAACACAGCAGCATCAATAAGCGATAAAAAAAGGAGATTCAACGATGACCAAGATTGCCATAAACGGCATGGGACGCATTGGCCGCGCCGCGCTGAAGATCGCGCTGGATACCCCCGAACTGAAAGTCGTAGCCGTCAACGATATCGTGCCGCTAGACAACATCGCCTATTTGCTTAAATACGATACGGCGTATGGCCGGTTTGAAAAACGAGTCGATACTGGCGACATTGAGTTGATCATCGAAGGTCAATCGCTCTCGTTCCTGTCCGAAAAAGACCCGGCCCAACTGCCCTGGGATGAGCTGGGCGTGGATATCGTGCTGGAATGCACCGGCATTTTTACCCGGCGTGAAGACCTGGAAAAACACCGCCAGGCGGGCGCGCACTACGTGATTCTGTCGGCCCCGGCGAAGGGCGATGACGTGCCAACGATTGTGTTCGGCGTAAACCAGCCGCTGGAGGACGAACACATTATCTCCACCGCAAGCTGTACCACCAACTGCATCACGCCGGTGGTAGAAATTATGGGCCGCCGCATCGGTATCCAGGACGCGGTCATGACGACCATTCATGCCTACACCTCGTCGCAGGCCATTGTCGATAGTCCCAGCAAAAAAATCCGGCGCGGCAGGGCAGGCGCAGCCAACTTCGTGCCGACCTCGACCGGTGCAGCGATTGCAACCACCAAGGTGCTGCCGGAATATGAAGGGCATTTTGACGGCGTCGCGGTGCGCGGCCCGGTGCCGGTTGGCTCGATCTCAGACATGGTGTTTGTCACCGAACGCAACACCACCATCGACGAGGTGAACGGCATTTTCCGCGAAGAAGCACAAACAGCACGTTACCAGGGCATTCTGGGCACCACCGATGATCCCCTGGTGTCGTCGGACATTATCGGCGACAGTCACGCCTCGCTGGTCGACACCGGCATGACCCAGGTCATCAACGGGCACCTGGTTAAGATTATGAGCTGGTACGACAACGAGTGGGGCTACACCAGCCAGATGGTCCGCACGGCGGTGGCGCTGACGGAAAGAGCTGAGGTGTTGAGCGCGTAATCAACCGGCTTGATATCGCGCCGGCTAACGCAACCACAACGGCAGATGCAGAAGGCGCTCACGCAGCGGCAGGTGTCTCCTGCTGTTCAGTTTCTAGCAGAAAAGTGGAGGTTGGAGAATATGACCAAACGAGCAACTGAAACCCAAATCGAGAAATTTAACCACCTCAAAGGCGACCGCAGCTTTGAGGAACTGGGCGAAAAGCTGATGATCAGCCCGCAGTTCCTGGAACGCTTCGCCCAGGGGCTGCAAATGCAAGCAGAAACCACCTTCGACAAGATCGTGGCCTGGCTGGAAGGCAAGAACATTCAGCCGCCGGTCGGGTAACACATTCTGCCGCACAGACGCACGCCTCATACTCGCGCAGCCGCGATGGAGCCATCAGTTGCTGCAAAACTCGACGTACTCGTGCAACATGCGAGGTAGGTGGCGCTCGTTGAGGATGATCATCTTGTCCAGGCTCTCTCCGCGTATCGAATACACCTACCTTTCGGCAAAGCGTTGGCATTTGAGGCCAAGTAAGGGCATCTCATAATTCGGTTATTCATCAGTTTGCAAGGGAAAGTCAGGCGGAGTGGGGCCAGATCATGGTGATCGAGGTGCCCTGGCCCGGCGCACTGTCCACTACCAGGGTCAGCCCGTTGGTGCGCGCCCGTTCGCGCATCGAATATAGCCCGATGCCGGTGGTTCGCTGTTGGGGGTCGAATCCCTGGCCGTTGTCGCGCACAGTGAGCCGGAACTGTTGCAGGCTGCTGTGCACCCGAATCGAGACCTCGGAAGCCTGGGAGTGTTTGATGATGTTGTTCAGCACTTCTTGTGTGATACGGTAGATGGCTTCCTTGATGTTCGCTGGCAGCACGGGCGGATCATCTGGTTGGAGGTGGACGGCGATCTGCTTGCGGGCTTGCAGCGCTTCGGCCAACTGGTGCAGCAGTTCCGAGAGTGTATACCGCTCCAGGGTTTCGGGACGCAGCTCCATCAACAATGCGCGCATTTCGGCCATTGCGCCGCGTGTCAGCGTCAGAATGTTGTCCAGTTGCGGTGCTAACGCTGCCGGATTGTGCTCGACCAGTTGGGGCAGCGCTTCGGCGATCATGCTGGCCGAAAACAGCGTCTGGCTCACAGCATCATGCAGATCGCGCGCCAGGCGCTGGCGTTCTTGCAGCACTGCAACCGTCTGCACCTGGTGATGTAACTGCGCGTTTTTGATGGCGGTCGCCGCTTGCCCGGCAAACGCTTGCAGCCGTTGGGTTTGGTCGTCGGTATAGACGGCGCCCGGCGTCCGGTTGAACACATTCAAGCAGCCGATCACCTGCTGGTGAAGCTGGATCGGTACGCCGAGGTAGACATGTGCCTGTTTATCGCTGACCACACTGCTCCAACCTGGCTCGGCCTGGATATCCGGCACCAGCAGCGGCTGCCCGGTGCGCCGGATGTGGGCCAGGTTGGGTGTCGTTTCTACTGGCAGTCGCAGGCTGTCGACGTCTTCGTGCA